>NZ_LOHE01000023.1 GCF_001559865.1 Abyssisolibacter fermentans | reverse complement strand
CTATTATGATGTTTGCTGTTTTGTTATATGCAAATATGAGAGGAGTTAGATCTGTTGACAGAATTGTTGATTTATGCGAAAGAGATATAGCGTTCATATGGCTAACAAAGGGTGAAAAACCAAAACGTGATGCTTTTTATGATTTTATCAATAATAAACTTACTACTGAAATACTTGATGATTTACATTATCAGTTCATTAAGCGGCTTGAAAAGGATGGGCTTGTAACACTTAAGTCTTTATTCATTGACGGTACAAAAATTGAAGCAAATGCTAATAGATACACTTTTGTTTGAGAGGGAGTATTAATTATCATCTGTAGGACTTTTAGATAACATTGATAAACTTTATACAAGATATAATGCATCATAAAGTCAAATGGCTATGACCTTAAATATTCACTTATGCAGGAAGAAATGTTTGGCATTAAGGGCATATCAAAGGTTAAAAAAATTATAGAAGGAAATCGACAACGTAAGATAGCAAAGCGTAAAAAACTATCCAATAACTCAATAATTGAAATTGATAACATCTCACCTATCAGGCTTTTAAAGCTTCAAGTTAATCTTACAAAGATAGCTAAAGAAGAAAATATCTAGTTTGTTTATGGTAAAGGACAGAGAAAATCTGAGATACAAAAGCTTTATGAAGAGATAGAGAGCTGTGGACAGAGATTGCTAAAATACAAAGAGCACTTTAAAATTATGGGAAGTGATAGAAATAGTTATTCAAAAACAGATATTGAAGCAACATTTATGCGAATGAAGGATGACCATATGAAAAACGGTCAGCTTAAACCAGCATATAATGTTCAGATTGCTGTTGAAAACTATTTTATCATAAATACATATATAAGTAATGATAGAACTGATTACAATACACTTATTCCAATTCTAAAAAACACAAGACATCATTAGGGTGTAACCCAAAAGAAGTTACAGCAGATAGTGGATATAGTAGTGAACAAAATCTACTTTATCTAAAAGAGAATTCAATAAAAAGCTATATAAAATTACAAGTTCATGAAAAGATGAAACAAGAGCCTATTATAATGACATAGGAAAAATATGAGAAAATGTACTGATGAAGCAACACCTTATTATATATGTGTTGATGGTAGAAAGCTAATCCATAAGGGGACAGAGTCAA
>NZ_LOHE01000022.1 GCF_001559865.1 Abyssisolibacter fermentans | reverse complement strand
AAATCCTTTAGAAGCTATATGACATTTTTTGACCACGACATTGATGCCTATATTTTTTCATCTTTATATAATCAGAAAAATATAAACATCTTTAAAAAAAGCTTCAACACAAGAACATTGAGCTACACTTCTCTCAAAGGTTTACCCTAGATATTTTAATATTTTTTAACCTTTGTTTCAAAAGCAGGACTTTGTTATTAAATAAAAAGAGCCTTAGCAATACCAAGACTCTAATTATCAAAGAGTTAAAAACTATTTTTAATTATTTCATGATGATACTAGAAGTCGCCCAATTAACTTCTTTTAAATATTTCCATTTTGCAAAACAGCTAATACATAATTAATATTTTCAAACGCATGATAATAATCATTACGTCCTTTAAAATATTTGTCCTCTATTTCCAAAGGATTAAGATGTTCATAAATATTAAAACCTGCTTTTTGTAAGTAATCTTCAAGCTCTAAATATTCAAAAAATGATTTCATAGGCTCACCTGCACTCTCAGCAAGTTTTATCATATCTCTTACACGTTTTGCTGTATTTTCATTATTAATAGCATCATTATCCAAATAATCAAAGACAATAGAGCTGCCTTTTGTTGAAATACGAGCAATCGCTTTTAATGTTTTTAAAATATCTTCTTTTGTTAAGTAGTATGTAACTCCAAGCCAGCCAAAAAACGTCAATTTATTAGGATTATAATCCGAATTAAGTAACATTTCTATAAAATCATCCTTTGAAAAATCAACAGGTACAAAATTTAATGATGGACTTATATCCCATTTAAGTTCCTTAATACGTTTTATTTTCATAGCTTGAGTTGCAGGACGGTCAATCTCGAACACTTTAATTTGATTTAACAGTTGAGGTTTTCTAAATGCAAAAGTATCAAAGCCTGCACCTAGTATAACGTACTGCTCTACTCCTAATTTGATAGCATTTTCAAGCATGTCTTCAGTATACCTACTTCTAGCTAATGATGTTGGTGCTACTTGTGTCTGAGTAACCCATTTTAAAGCAGCTTCAATATCTTCATATAGATGAGCCTCTTCTGGATTAAAAAATTTAATTCCACCAGCCATATGCTTTGAAATTTCACTAAATTCTTCATCAGTCAGTATTTTTGGTGCTAAAAAATCGTCAAATATCTTTGGATTATCATACAAAGAATGATATGCACGTCCATAAGTAGTTACTTTCGCTGTCATACTTGCTTTGTTTTCTTCCATACACAATCTCCTTTACAGTAATTTTTTAATATTTTTCTTGACATTTACCGCAAGATGTGGTATGATATAATTGGTTAAATATTTTTTATTATTTTGCGGTTTTATAATTATATCATGTTGACATATTTGTGTCAATTATTTTTTTGTTTTTATTTACTTATTATAAATTGCAATATTAAAT
>NZ_LOHE01000021.1 GCF_001559865.1 Abyssisolibacter fermentans | reverse complement strand
ACTTTTGACATATATATTACAGTAAGTAGACCAAAGGAACTTCCCCCTTAGTCTCTCTCAGAACCGTACGTGAACCTCTCAGCTCATACGGCTCCCATCATCCAGCTGTTGGTAATATTCCAATTTTCCAGTGTGCAAACAAATTCCTATCTCTTAGTGCAATACTACCTAACCAATATTCTGCTCTCCGTTTATGTTTTCGCTTTTTATATTTTCTACGAACCCATTTAACTAAAGAATTATTGATATATCGAAGTACTCCATACATTTCCGATTTATAGAAATGTGTATAATAGTTAATCCATCCCTGTATTTTCTTGTTAAACATCTTTGCTATATCCCACAAGTCCTTATCTACTTTTAGTTGCAATCTCCAACTTCTTACTTCTTTACGTATTGCTTTCTTTGCTTTTTCCGCTATTGCTGGTAAGAAACTTGTAAAGTACTTACCATACTTATTCTTAGCACCTCTTGGTTTAAATGTGTATCCTAGAAAATCAAATGATATATTTGAATAATTACCTTTCCTATCATCATCCTTACAGTACACAATCTTTGTTTTCTCAAGGTTAAGTTGTAATCCAAATTGTTTAAATCTTTCCTGCAATCTTTTCTGTAAATACTTAGCCTGTTTTAATGATACACAGTGTGCAATTCCATCATCTGCATATCTCGCCCACTGAATCGTTTTGAATTCTTTCACCATAAAATCATCGAATACATAGTGCAAAAACAAATTTGCAAGAACTGGACTGATAACCCCTCCTTGTGGAGTTCCAGATATTCTGGGAATTATTGTTCCATCTTCCATTTGAAACGGTGCTGTCAGCCACCTCTGAATATATAGAATTATCCATTCTTCTTTAGTATGCCTTTTCACCATTTTCATTAGGTAATCATGCCTGATATTATCAAACAAACCTTTGATGTCGAACTCTAGTACCCAGTTTTTCCTCCAACACCTTGTTCTTGTCTTTTCTATTGCCTGTATTGCTGATTTATATGGTCTATATCCATAGGAATCCTCATAAAACATCGGCTCTACTTGTGATTCAAAATATAGCTTTGCTATCATTTGTGCTATTCTATCTTCAACAGTTGGAATACCTAGTATTCTAGTTCCACCATTCTTCTTTGGAATTGCTACAGCTTTTACAGGTTTGGGGAAATAACTTCCTGACGACATTCTGTTCCAGATTTTGTAAAGATTGTTCTCTAAATTATCTTTAAAATCTTTTATAGACTGTTCATCAACTCCGTATGTTCCCTTGTTTGCTTTAACTTTCTCATAAGCTATCATTACAGCTCTTTTTGAAATACTAAATGGCTTTGTTTCTTGCATAAGTTCCTCCTCCTTTCAAAGTTGACTTATTCTAGAAACTGGATAACTCGGGTTCTTTGCTCCATTTCCATTACAGAAACTTCTTCGCTACTACAACCCAATCTGCCCCCATGACTATATTGGTACTCTTTTCTTACGGTTCTTCCGCTTGAAATACTCCCTTAACATCAGTCCGTGGGTTCCCACGTTCCATACAGACGCCTGTGTCAAGTTCATGCCACCTTTATGCCGCCCACCGCTTAGACAGTAAACAGGTTTCCTCTAAGCTTATCCCAAATTAACGACTACCCCTTGGTTTTGATGGAATCCTTACGCTTTCGACATTTCCGTAAGTGGTTCACGTGCTCATTCATCTCCTTAACACCCACCTGACAGTTATAACTGCCTTTTCCTTAACGCTCAATACCATAGCTTTTGTCTACAGCACCTTAAGGTGGTTTGAAACCTCCACCTGTATGGCGATTTCGGTGGACCTACCACCATCATCTGTACAGCATAGCTGTCTTCAAGTAGCTTGCGCTACTTTGACACCCTTCGTGGCGCACAATCATCAGCATATCTACAGAATTTATGTCCTCTTTTCTCAAGTTCTTTATCTAGACTATCAAGCATTATATTACTGAGTAATGGACTTAACGGACCACCTTGCGGTGTTCCATCTTCCGATTTAACTACTATACCATTAATCATAATACCAGATTCAAGGTAT
>NZ_LOHE01000020.1 GCF_001559865.1 Abyssisolibacter fermentans | reverse complement strand
TCTTTATATTTTTAAAAATGTTCTCCATTTTCATAGTATTTGTTATGTACTAAAGAATGAAATATAATATCCATATCTTTTATTCCTTCACTTTGTAATATAACTGTTATTGATTTAGCTACTTTATCTTGTATTTCTTGTCCTCGATCAAACCAATAAACATCAACAAATGGATATCCTTCAGTTTCATAGCTATCAAATATAAAAATTGAAGGTACATGTTCTAAAGTAAAATAATCTCTTGGACATTTTATAATATCTTCTAAATCATCTATTAATCATTTACTAATTTTTTTTAATATATTAATTTCTATACCTCTTACTTTAATCTGAGGCATACGGTCACCTCTATTCATTGACTTTATCTTTATAAGTTATCAAATTCATTCAGATATGTCTATAGTCAATTATTAGAAAGCCTTGCAAATTTCTACAAAAACCTTATAAACATTATCGTATAATAATATTGTAATATAATAAAAAGGTGGTGTTAAAGTGAAAGCTATGTTTTCAAAAAATTCATTATTATTTCAACAAGCTAATAAAGGAAAGTATTATCCAAACGTAATTGTTTCTACACTTATTTTAATCATCATCATTATTTCAGCTCATTTTTTAACAATAATAATTAATTCATTACTAGATAACATACTAACAATAACAAATAATGCACTTATAAACGATGCTGTAAACTATGCAGTTAAAGCCTTGGTAGTACCCTGTTTACTAATAATCTTATTAATATTTATTATCACTAAATATATAGAAAAAAGAAATATTTCAACACTTGGGTTAAATAAACATCAAAAACCCTTTAAAAAATATATAAGAGGTTTTGTTTTAGGCTTTATAATGATTGGTACATGTACCTTTTTCTTGGTAATCACTAATAATGTTGTTTTAAGCAAAGCTACTACAAGTTATACAGGTACAAAAGCGCTGGCAGGTATATTTATTGTCTTAATAGGTTGGATAATACAAGGTGCATCCGAGGAAATAATGATGAGAGGTTGGTTTATGACATCTGTTGGTGTAAGGCATAATATACCATTAGCTATATTTTCTTCTTCAATAATATTTGCTTTACTTCATTTAGGCAATAGTAATTTGACTTTGCTTTCAATTGTTAATATAGTTATTTTCGGATTATTCGCAGCATTTTTTAGTATTTTGGATAAAAGTATTTGGGGCATCTGTGGTTTACATACATCTTGGAATTGGGCTCAAGGAAACATTATGGGATTTGAAGTAAGTGGTAACATACCAGTGGGTGGTATTTTATTTGATTTTAAGTGTACAGGTTCTGATCTCATAACAGGTGGTAATTTTGGACTTGAAGGAGGACTTACCGTTACAGCCGTACTTTTAATAGGTGTTATAATAACATATATTTTATCTACTAAACAAAATAATAACAATAGGATTAATAACTATTATTCTTAAAAATTATTATATAAGTATACAGTAGCATATATACTAATATCTCTATACTATCTATTTATT
>NZ_LOHE01000019.1 GCF_001559865.1 Abyssisolibacter fermentans | reverse complement strand
TAAATGAAAATATTAATCCCCCAGCTATGCTGGGGAGAATAGAGTAAGCAGTAGTGTTACGTATGTTATAAAAAAGCCTCCTATGATAATATGATAATGGTGTCGCAAGCCAATATCAAAAATAGGAGGCGGTCCAAATGGACAATTCAAGTTTATCACATACAAGATGGAAATGCCAATATCATATCGTATTTATTCCAAAATACAGACGAAAAGTGATGTATGGACAAGTCAAAGCAGATGTGAGAGAAATACTTAAAAAGTTGTGTGAATACAAAAATGTAGAAATAATAGAAGGAGCAGTATGTCAAGACCACGTGCATTTGTGTGTAAGTATACCACCCAAATTTAGTGTTTCAGAATTTGTAGGGTATTTAAAGGGAAAAAGTGCATTAATGATATTTGACAAACATCCTAATCAAGGAAGTAAGTGGAGCAGATCGTTTTGGGCAAGAGGATATTATGTATCAACAATAGGAAACATCACTGAAGATGCTATAAAAAGGTATATTCAAGAGCAACAAAACGAAGCTATGCAAGAAGAAACAAGGAGATAAGAGCCTCTTATAGAGGCAGATGGTAATAGTGCTTGTGATACCCGCCTTTTAGGCGTGCAAGTAATAAAGCCCTTATAGGGCTATTATCAAACCACCACTTGAAGTGGTGGTCGATGACT
>NZ_LOHE01000018.1 GCF_001559865.1 Abyssisolibacter fermentans | reverse complement strand
GTTAGCGTAAAGTTATTGTAGGAAAAAAATAAAAAAAGAAAGCACCCTTTTGTGATAATATAAGTTTGCGAAAACAAATTTAACAAAAGGATGGTGCTTTCTTATGTATGATAGTATACTACACTTTAATGAGTTTGGGGTAAAAGTTTTAGAAAAAATAATAAAAACATTTATAGAAGACAAAACACAAACTATCGGAGATTTAGTAGACATGCTGAATAAGCCGTTACAAGAACTACAATGTAATATAATTTCTGAAGTGTTTGAATTAATAGATGAAATATACAGAAATGATATTTCAAGAAAAAAGAATTGGAGCATAATAAGAAAAGATAGCAATAGCTTTATGACAACATGTGGAGAAGTAAAATATAAAAGAACATATTTTAAATCAAAAAAAACAGGAGAAAGAGAATATTTAGCCGATAAGGCGGTTGGCATAAATAGTCATATGAGGATAAGTGATGATGTTGTTGTTAAAACATTAGAAAATGTTGCTGATTATAGTTATAGATTAAGTGGAGAAAATGCGACAAATACAGAAGATATAATTAGCAAGCAAGCGGTATTGAAGCAAGTTCATGATTTAGAAATACCTAAGGCAAAGAAAGTATGTACAGAAAAAAGAAAGGTTAAAGTATTATACATAGACGCAGATGAAGATCATGTATCTCTTCAGTTTAGTAACAAAAAAGGTGACTTAGAAAAAGATAAGTATGGAAGAAAACAAAATACCATAATGCCAAGGTTAGTATATGTTTACGAAGGTGTTGAAAAAGAAACATTGAATGGGAAAAGAAATAAATTAATAAATAGACACTATTTTGGAGGTATATACTCTAAACCAGAAAATTTATGGCAAGAAGTTGTAGAATATATTGATGAAAATTATTATGATGACGAACTAGAGAAAATATATTTATCTGGAGATGGAGCATCTTGGATAAAGACAGGTATTGAAGTGATAGGAGCCAAGTGTAAATTCGTATTAGACAACTATCATTTGAATAAGTATATAACGCAAGCAACAAGTCACTTAGGAGACACTAAAGATGATTACAAACAAGCTATATTTGATGAATTTAGTTTTGAAAACAAGAAAAATATAAAGAAAATATTCAGAGAAATAATAGAATTAACAACAACAGAAACCAAGAAAGAAGCAGTAAGAAGATGTAAAGAATATATACTAAGCCAGTGGAACGGAATAATAATAAAAAATGATGATCCATATGCTCAAATAGGATGTAGTGCCGAAGGCCATGTGAGCCACATATACTCATCTAGATTGAGTTCTAGACCATTAGGATGGTCTAAGATAGGAGTAGATAAAATAGCAAGATTACGTATTTACAAGGCTAATGGAGGAAAAATACGTAGTTTAATAAAATATAAGAAAGACAAAGTTGAAAAAGAAATAAAAAAAGAAATACAGCATAAAATAGATGCAAAAATAAAAATGAAAAGATTGAAATATTTAGAAGTATGGAAAAGTGACACTACAGTAGAGAAAATAGGTAAGACTAATGGATTATATAATGTATTAAAAAGCTTAAGAGGGATATGTGGATAATAAAATAATGATAACTCTCTCTTAGTTGCTAATTATTTGATAAATATAGATATGTCAAGGACTTGCCACCGAGGGTGGTGCGTAGCATCCTTTACATAGCTATATTTATCAAATATCTTCTAAAGAGAGCGAGTTACTGTAAATACAAAATGAATACGCGTTAACAGGAAATATGTTATAATAAAACAAAATAATTCTTACATTATCACTAAGGGGTTTTTCTATCCCTATATTTCCTACAGTAAATTAACGCTATC
>NZ_LOHE01000017.1 GCF_001559865.1 Abyssisolibacter fermentans | reverse complement strand
TATTCATTCGAAGAATGAGGTTCTTTTATAAAAGGTATTTAATTTTCTATGAATAACATGGGATTATAATAATATTAAAATATAATGTGTAAAAATATATTTTAAAAAATATCATCCTCGAAATTCAATCTTAGTTTTTCGCAGTTTTTATTAATAAAACAAAAAGACATAGGATACTATAATGTACTCTATGTCCCCTTTTATTAACAAAATCAATAAGATATCAGGCTATGTAAAAAGATTAGATTGAGCGTTAACCCAAATTTAATCTTTTTACATAACCTAGGAATAGGATACATAAATGTATCCTATTCCTATACTGGCAAGGATTAATATGAAAATCGTCTAAATAGACAACTTTTCTTAAAACTATAAATTATTTAACAATTAAATCTAAAGCTTGTTTCATATCAGCTATTATATCATCTGCATCTTCAAGACCAACAGATAATCTTACTAAACCATCACTGATTCCTGCAGCAGCTCTTTCTTCAGCTGTGTATGGAGAGTGTGTCATTGACGCTGGATGTTGAATCAATGTTTCTGCGTCTCCTAAACTTACTGCAAGCATTGCTAAATGTACATTGTTCATTACTACTCTACCTTCTTCTACTCCACCTTTTAATTCGAAGGCTATCATAGCACCTGGTAATCTCATTTGCTTCTTAGCTGTTTCATAATATTCAAAGCTTTTTAATCCTGGATAGTATACTTTATCAACTGCTGGATGAGCTTCTAAGAATTCAGCTACTTTCATAGCATTTGCACAATGTTTTTCCATTCTTAATTCTAGAGTTTTCATTCCTCTTAATATTAAGTAAGCATCATCAGGTCCTAATACTGAACCAGTCATATCTTTAATACCAAATAATCTAACTTGGTTAATGAAATCTAATTTACCAGCTGCAAATCCAGCTACTACATCTCCGTGTCCATTTAAATATTTTGTTGCAGAGTGAAGAACAACATCAGCTCCATGCTTTAATGGTTGTTGAATATATGGAGTACAGAAAGTATTATCAACAAATACTAAACAATTTTCATTTTCATGAGCTATTTTTGCTACAGCTTCTATGTCTGTAATTTTTAATGTTGGGTTAGCAGGAGTTTCTAAGTAAACAACTCTTGTATTTGGTTTCATTGCATTTTTTACTTCTTCTAAGTTAGAAACATCTACGAAAGTAACTTCGATACCAAATCTTGTAAGACCATGATTTAATAATGCAAAAGTACATCCATAAAGAGTATCTGAAGCAACAATATGATCTCCAGCTTTTAATGCTGCCCATAAAGATGATGAAATAGCACCGATTCCAGATGCAGCAGATACAGCAGCTTCTGCTTCTTCAAGCATAGCAACTTTTTCTTCAACTTCTGCGTTTGTTGGATTTCCAAGTCTAGAGTATATGTATCCTGATTCTTGTCCTGCGAATCTTTTTCCACCTTGCTCTGCAGAATCAAATACGAATGTAGAAGTTCTGTATACTGGAGTAGCTAATGCTCCAAATTGCTTGTCGCCAATATGTCCACCATGTATAGCTTT
>NZ_LOHE01000016.1 GCF_001559865.1 Abyssisolibacter fermentans | reverse complement strand
ATATTCAATCTTCTTAATTCAAATGCCATATCGATTCTATCTATTAAAGTTTCATCCATTCCTATAATTCCACCACTACAAACAGTAATTCCTGCTTTTTGAAGATTATCTATTGTTCTTATTCTGTCATCATAATTATGTGTAGTGCAAATATTTTTATAATATTTATAACCAGTTTCTAAATTGTGGTGATACATATCTACACCTGAAGATTTTAATAACAATGCTTGCTCATATGTTATAATACCATGTGAAGCACATATCTTTAAATCTGTGTCTATTTTTAATCTCTTATAAATTTCTACTAATTCTTTTAAATCTTCATCTGCTACCCCACGTCCACTAGTAACTAATGATATTCTGTGAGCTCCTTTATTCTGTACATATAATGCTTTTTCTAGTATATTATCATAAGATAACAATTTATATTCATGTACACCTGTATTATAATAAATTGATTGAGCACAGTATTTACAGTTCTCAGAACATTTTCCTGATTTTGCATTGACTATTGTACATAAATCAGCTTTATTTCCCATATATGCTTGTCTAATTTTATCAGCTGAATTAAAGAGATGTTCTATATTATCATTACTTGTGTTTATTAGTTGTAAACTTTCTTCATAAGAAATACTTCCACCATTTAAAATCCTATTTTCAATGTCTTTAATTAATTTATACATATGTCACTCCCTAATTTCCAGCAAATTTTTTATTATCCATATAACCAAGCTTTCTCAATCTTGGAATTACTGATACACTTGTTACTACAGCTACAACTCCTTTAATTGCATCCCATAAAACAAATGGTACTATTCCACTGATTATTGCCGATTTTATCGTAAATGCTTTTCCTAAATAAACATTTAACATCAAATATAGATATGCTGCTCCCAAAACATATACAATTGCTAAGCCAGCCATCACTGAAATAAGCAGCCTAAAAACACTGACTTTTCCCATGTTTTCAGTAAGTCTTCCTATAACATATGCACATATAATAAATCCAATTAAATATCCAAAGGTAGGTTCAACTATATAATTAAAACCACCCTTACCGCCACTAAAAACAGGTAGTCCTGCTAAACCCATACATACATAAACTAT
>NZ_LOHE01000015.1 GCF_001559865.1 Abyssisolibacter fermentans | reverse complement strand
AGTAGGTCTAACATTTACAGCGTTATTACTTGCTGAGGCAGCACCAGCAGTATTTGAATATGGGAAAATGACAATAAATCAAGCACTAGAAAATTTAAGAAGTAGTAATGCATTAAATAATGCAAGAAATTTAAAGAATCTAATGAATAGTGGGGGATTACAACCGGCATTTGCAGGAGTACCTTCTGACGCAGTAGCAGTACCTTCATCCCCAGCTATAGCACTAGAAACAGATGTAACAGTTGGATTAGATATAGCAACATATACACAATATAGTGATGTGTTTGGAAATACGGTTTATACGATTACAAATAATTCTGGTTTTGGAGGAATGCCTGAGGGGATGGGTAAATCTATAGATAATGTATATGACTCAATAAAGAAATCTCCAAACTATCCACAAGGGTTTGAAACAGTTAAAAATGGTACAACTAAGAATACTGTAAAGAATAAACAGTTACTTGAAAAGCTACGTGAAGTTGAATCAGGAACTTGGAAAAAAATATATAAAGATGGTTATGATACATCTGGAAATAAAATCTCTATTCACTATTTTCAAAGTCAATCTGGTAAAGTATTTAATGTAAAAGTGAAATCTGGGTGGAGTAACTACTAATTTGGAGGTGATTAATTGGATTTAGTAATAAAAGCACATGAAAAGAGAGAAATCGAAAGAGTTTTGGCAATAATAGAACTAGGTTTATTAACTGCATTAGAAAGTGACTCTATAGGTATAGAAGAAGCTGAGGGATATCTCTTTAATCCATATACAATGCGGAAAATGCAAGAATGTAATGTTAGCAGTGAGCTAATTGATATTGTACATTTAGGCAGTGAACTTGAAGATATTCAAAGTCTCATGCCTGATAAACTTAAAGAGAATATTTTGAGCTTAAAGGAGAAGTGTATTGACGTTTTAAATAAACTAGAAGAGCCTGATATTCCAACTTCTAAACTTATTCAAGAGATACATCCATAAAGTTAAATGACGGTTCACAGTAGCCGTCATTTTCTTTTCTAAATACCCACTGGGGGAATGTCATCAACCTAGTGTTCAAATAAATTACAGGTAATATAATTTAATCTGTGCTTTTGTGAAAAAAAAACGTTCTATTCTGGCAACAATCCAAATATAACTAGAAGGGAGCGTTTGTATTTGAAGAAGATGTAGAATAAAAGAAGAAGTATATAAGAAAAAATATCGAGATGGTACAGAATATGATGAACGAGATTTAATATTAAATCAACTCAATGGTAAGTATTGGGAAACATATTTATATACGAATACCTTAAAATGTATTAGCTCAGAAACTGAATATGAAGGCATACCATTATATAGAGGATTTTCAAATGGTGAGGTATATTGGGATGAGCTATACAATGCTCCAGAATGGAAAGACACGACATTACCAGAATACATTAACTTAACAGGTGGAATGAGGTATATAATGCTTCACCACC
>NZ_LOHE01000014.1 GCF_001559865.1 Abyssisolibacter fermentans | reverse complement strand
AGAATATTGTACATTAAACTGTAATTCTTCTTCTACTTCTAATGTATTAAATATAATATCAGCCTTAGTTGTTTTATTTTCAACCTCAACTGGCTCTATTCTTAGTCCATCTATTTTCAAACTCTCACTTTCCATATTTTGAAGCACAAACATTGTATCGAATAAAGGATTTCTACTAATATCTCTCGTTAGGGACAATTTCCCTACTAAGTCTTCAAATTGATAGTCTTGATTTTCATATGCCTCAAGTGCATTTTCTTTTACTTCAGACAATAATTCTTTAAATGTTTTGGTTCCAGTTATATAATTTCTCATTGCTAATGTATTTACAAACATTCCTACTACATTCTGTAAATCTGCATGAGTCCTACCTGTTATTGGCGAACCTACAACTATGTCTTCTTGTCCTGAATATTTATGAAGTAATATATTATAGGCTGCAAGTAACACCATATACAATGACGCTTTATTTCCCCTTGCTATTTTATATAATCGATCTTTAAGTTCTTTATCAATCTTGAAGCTTATCCTATCTCCAATAAAACTTTGTATAGATGATCTTTGAAAATCTGTTGGCATATTAAGTACTGGTATGTCACCTTTAAATCTCTCTAACCAGTATCTTTCCTGTCTTTTTAACTCTTCTGTAGATAACATCTCTCTTTGCCATACAGAATAGTCCTTATACTGTATCCGTAATCCTTCAAGTTCTTTTCTTTTATATAATTCAGCAAATTCTTCTATTATTACCCTTATAGATGTACCATCTGCTATTATATGATGCATGTCAAATAGGAGATAATGTCTCTCTTCAGATACTTTTAATAACTTCGCTCTCATTAATGGAGCTTTTTTTAAATTGAAGTTCTTAATAAATTTCTTTACTTCTACTTCTAACCTTTTTTCATTAATTTCAGAATACTTCAAAGTAAAATTTACTTTTTCATGTATTTCCTGTACAGGATTATCATTTATAATCTTAAAACTAGTTCTTAAAGACTCGTGTCTATTTATTAACTTCTTAAAAGTTTCTTCAAATTGTTCTTTATCTAATTTTCCATTTAATTTCAGCACCGTCGGAATATTATAACTCATAATATCTTTATCTAATTGACTCAATACGTACATTCTCTTCTGAGCAGATGATACAGGATAATATTCTTTTTCTTCTGTAGGTTGTATACCTGAATAACAACTCTTCTTTGCATTATTTATATATTCAGAAATTTCCTTTATTGTTGGATTTATAAAAACTTCTTGTAAAGGTAACTCTACTTTCAACTCCTTGTATATTTTAGCAGAAAGAATAATTGCCTTTAATGAATGTCCACCCAATTCAAAAAAGCTATCCTTTATCCCTATTTTCTCCTTTGTTGATAATACTTCTTGCCATATTCCTACCATTATTTCTTCTGTTTCATTTCTAGGTCCTTCATATTCTTCTTCCGGTATAACATTCACTTCCATTTTTAATAATGCTTCTCTATCTATCTTCCCATTTGGAGTTCGTGGTATTCTATCTAGCTGTATAAAAGTTGTAGGCACCATATATTCAGGTAATTCTATTGATAAATAATTTCTCAGTTCTGATATTTTACTTCTTTGCTTACCAACTATATATGCACATAAATATTTATCTCCACTTTCATCTTCTCTTGCCATTACTACTGCTTCTTTTATATCATAATTCTTCAGTAATTGATTTTCTATTTCTTCTAGTTCTATTCTATGTCCTCTAATTTTTACCTGATGATCTATTCTTCCTAAGATTTCAATGTTTCCATCCTCTAGCCATCTTCCTATATCCCCTGTTCTATACATTTTTTCCCCTGAAATAAAAGGATTATCAACAAATTTTTCTTTTGTTAATTCTATTCTCTTTAAATAACCTCTCCCTACACCATCTCCTGATATATATATATCCCCAGCTACTCCTATAGGTTGCAATTTATTTTCTTTATCAAGTATATATATTTTAGCATTTGGCATTGGCATACCAATAGGAATGTTCTGAAGTAAATCTATATTTTCTTTTGAAATTTCATATAAAGTTGAATCTACAGAACACTCAGTTGGTCCATAAACATTTATTATTTTCACTGAATCTGAGTTTAGTTTATTCAAGAAATTCTCTACCACTTTATGTAGTAAAATATCTCCACCTATAACAAATCGCTCAATATTAAGTTCAAAACTATTATCTCCAATGCTCTCTAACAACATATTTATATGACTAGGTGTCCCATCAGTAACATCTATTTTGTTTTTTCTATAAAACTCGAGTAACTTTATACCATCTAATCTAATATCTTCTGGGACAACGTACAAACTATATCCATTTAGTATAGCTGCAAATATCTGCTTTACAGATGCGTCAAATACATAGGGTGCAACTAAGCTTACCCTTAAATCATCATT
>NZ_LOHE01000013.1 GCF_001559865.1 Abyssisolibacter fermentans | reverse complement strand
ACTTGACATAGGTCAGTTCATTTTAGGCTATTTTTAAGCCTGTAATCTAATGAAAAATTTAAATTTCTTTTTGAGTAAAAAAATATATCCTTACGGGTACATTACTCCGATTATTATCGTTACCAAAATAAAACATTCTAATACATGCATAACATAGAAATAATTGGAGATAATAAATATGAGTACTAGCACTAGACTAATTTAATTCAAATTTCAAATATTTTTGTCAGTTTAGAGTGAAAGTTTTTCTCTAAAAGCACAAAGTTAATTATATTCTCGTCTTAAGTTGTATCAATTAATACTTCATACGATATTTAGGAATAAGGCTTAAAATTTACTACATATATATTTGAGCAAAAACAGTCATTTATTCAACCTTAAATGAAAAAGTTTAGTCTTACTTGACAGAAGGGTATGTAAGTAGAATTGAGAAAAAGCAATAGAGAAATTGAATAAGGCATTAACATAGTTAGATTAGATATGAATGCATGGTTTCCAAGGTTCTTGGAAGTCGTACATTTATTTTTTGACTCTCTAATAGAAACAAAGCTGATATTGTATTATTGGATTACATCCATACAGCTTGACACAGCCCGTGAAATTTTTTGAGCTCAGCATTTTTTTCCTCAATTGATGCTCTTTTTTTGTATTTCTGGTTAAATTCATCTGTTTTTTGGTATTGAGATATTTTATAATTGTATAATTTTAAATTTTTTCATGTAGTATTTCTTCCTTTATTCATGATAGCACTCTTTCCTTTCGCAGAATTTTCAATGTATTTAGTACTATTATATTTCTTAATCCACCCAAAAAGGAGGCTGTGATTGGAAAATTCGTATTTTCTTACAACTTCTCTACATGAATACTTACTACTTAAATAATCATACATTGTAAGAAATTTAACTCCTTCTAGGTATTCAATTACTATTGAATGCTTGTCTTCTAATAAATATTTACTTTTTGACATTAAATTCTCTCTTATGGTTAAATAGATTTTTATTATTTATTCTGATTACCTTAAGGGATCATAACATAACGGGTGGTACTGATTTAATAGGAAAGTTATAATTTTTAGAGAAACGTTTAAAAGTGTTATCTCAAAAAAGACATAACAAAATAACTACAAAAGTAGAAGGTATTATTTGTTGTAGTTGTATTTTACACCTTAAATTTCGATGTATGAAACAGGTGTCATAGCACCATCTTTTGTTTGTTTTTAATCATAAAAATAAATATAACTAGAATTAGTAGAAACAACACAAAAGGTAGTTGCGAAACATGATATTTTTAAACAGCGTATTTTTCAGTTTAATTTTTAATTAAAAATATATGTTGACAAATATAAAAAATAGAAATAAAATAAGAATTAACCAAAAGGCATATAATGACAAGTAAGTATATAAATAGAATTTAATAAATTATATACTAATCTATAGTAATTAAATTTGACATAGAAAACTTTGAAACAATAACAAATCAATATTTGTGTTAAAAATAGGACATGCCATTCTAAAAATACTTTTAGACATTAGTAGAGTTTTTCATATTTTAAGAATTTTTCTTAAGAAAGAAAATATGAAGTAGTAATATATTTTAAATTTGTCAGGTATAGATTATTTAATAATTTGATTTAATTTCTAAGTGCGTGGTCTAAATCCACCGTCTTTAGACGGTATACGCTTTAAGCCTTAGTAATTTGAGACATACTAATCAAGAGGTGATTAGTATGGAATATGAAAATGATATGTGTATATATAATATCAAGTACCATATAATATGGGTTACAAAATACAGATATAAAGTATTAGTAAAACCAATTTCAATAAGACTAAGAGACTTAATAATACAAGGATGTGAAGCAAGAAATATAAAGATAATAAAAGGTAGTGTAGGAAAAGACCATGTTCATATGTTAGTATCATGTCCACCAAATTTATCACCAAGTAAAACAGTACAGTACTTGAAAGGAAGATCGTCTAGATTATTACAAGAACAGTACCCAGAGTTAAGAAAAAGGTATTGGGGACAACATTTGTGGGCAAGAGGATATTTTTTGCGGGCAGTAGGTAATGTAACAGAAGAGATAGTGAAAAATTATATAGAAAATCAAGAAATACCAGTTACTAAAAGTGATTTTAAGGTTGAAGAATAGCAAATTTATTGGGCTTAAGCTCAAAAACTTGAGTGGGCTTAAGCCTAAACAAGACTTTCAGTCTTAGGCATTTATGCCTAAATCCACCTACTTTAGTAGGTGTGTTGTTTAATTAATATTTAAAAGCAAATTGGCATAAATGATGCGAAGATTTAGCAAAAAAATAATATAGTATGTGTAGTTTTATTTTATCTGGTATTTTAAGTTCATAATAGTAAGTGATAATCAAGGAGAACGGAGCACTAAATAGTGAATTAGTAAAGGGGCTGGTGTATGCAGAAAAATGATCAAACTAAAGAAAAGACTTGTTAAAACAGTAAATGTTGTTATTAAGAAAGATCACATAGAATTATTGGGGGGATTTTATGACAGTAGTAAAATTTAATAAAGATATTAATAAATATTATCCATTTGCAATTAAGTTTTTTAACGATAATTATTACTTATATAATTTAATGACTAATGCTATATTTCTAATGGATGAAAATTCTTATAATATTTTGATTAATGATGATAATATAAATAGAGAAAAATACATAGATACCGTTAGATTTTTTGAGAATAATTTTATTCTCGTTACACCAGAAAATGAATCCAAATTGGACGAGTTATATAATAAAGTTGTAATGAAAAAGAAGTTTTTAAATTCAACAGCCTTAACATTAATGATTTCTCAGGAATGTAATTTGAGATGTAAATATTGTTATGGAGAAAATGGAGAATATTCAAATAAGGGCAAAATGGATTTTATAGTTGCTAAAAAAGCTATTGATTATTTTATACAACAGTCACCATCAGATAAGTTAAGCATTTGCTTCTTTGGTGGAGAACCACTCTTGAATATTGAATTAATTGAAGAGGTCATTGAGTATACAAGAGAAATAGAGAAGAATAGCAATAAAAAATTTAATTTTTCGATGACAACAAATGCAACTTTAATAGATAAAAAAATAGAAAAATTTATTATTAATAACAAAATAGATCTTACCGTTAGCATAGATGGATCAAAAGAAATGAATGATTCAAATAGATATTATGCTAACAACAAAGGCGTTTATAATGATATAAAGAAGAAAACAAGCGGATTAAAAAAGTTTATAACTGCTAGAGCCACATTATCTCCTCCTAATTTAGACGTAATGGATAGTATTACTCATATAGTAAATAAATTTGGCTTTAAGAAAGTAGCATGGGCTGAAGCAGATAATCTTCTAAATGATAAAGATTATAACTTATTAAAAAATAGTACACACAATTTACTAGACAAATTAGAGAATCTTATAAATTGTGGAAAATATAATGAAGTAAGAAAATACCATACGTTTATTAATATGCTAAAAAAGTTTAATTCAGATGGTATTAGAACTAAAGGATGTGGAGCAGGATCAAATTTAATGGCGGTTGATATAGATGGTAAAATATATCCATGTCATAGATTCGTTGGTATAGAAGAGTATGTACTTGGTAATGTAAGTGATGAGAAATTAGAGGAAAATTTAAATTTTTATTCAAACGTAGATTTAGTAAATTTTAAAAAATGTGAGTTCTGTATTGCAAAAAATATATGTGCTGGTGGATGTATTAATGAAAACTATGTTGCTAATCAGAGCATTAATGAACCATCTGATAAACATTGTGAATATAGAATATCAATCGTAGAAAGATTATTAGAAATATATATAAAACTAGATGATAATGCAAAAAAACAGTTGTTTAGTAATTACTAATATAATAATTGTATAAGATTAGTATCTAATAATATAATTTTATGATAAAAGGCTTATATTTATTTTGTTAAATTTTAGATAGAAATAAATCTATATTTTTAAAACATGGATTATTATTTAGAAATTATTTTAAAATGAAATATGTTTTAGCGCATTAAAAATTTTTAACTTAATATATTTTGGGGGGAGGTGAAATTATGAAACAGCTAAATAATAAATCATTAGAACATACTAATGATAGAGAGCCTAATTGGTGTATATGGTGCGATGCGAGCGACAGATGTGACAGTTGTGACGCGATAGACTTTGGCAATGGTGATTGTAACTCTTGTGATTTTGGAACTGAATGTACAAAGGTAGGATAGTTTGAAAAAGTATAATCATTAATTGTCATAGTAAATTGATTTAATAGTTAACTGTACTAGTAAGGCTAGCTCAATAATTTTTTATTTAGGTTTTATAACAAAATATATAAGGTTAAATTGTTTAGTGTAATTAATCTAACATTTAACCTTATATTAAATTAGTATTTTAATAAGTTTGATAAAGGGATTCATTTATTTCCCGATAGCTGTCAATAAGTAGCTTTATCAATAGATATAAGTTATTAATTTTCGATTATCCAAGTTCGAGTTAGATTTGATTTACGAAAGTAGCATATATAATATCTTAAATAAATTAACTAAAAATTCTAAATGTTTATTGTTACATACAGCCTGTATACTGTGAAAAAGTATGCTTAAAGGGTACTTGTATTTAAAATGGTAAGGTTATTGTAGATAATTCTATTAAAAGATTTGTACTTAGTAAATATTAGACATTGATATAAAGGTTCCATGCATATTATTAAAAGAAATTAACAGCCATTTATTATATAACATCCTAAGTGTAAATTACTATATTAATTTCTAAAGTTGGTTTATGATAAGTGTTTTTTTACCATCTACATAATTCAATATAATAACTATAAATGAATAAGCTTAGATATAGGATAGTATTTAACAATATGATATAAGGGTGGAGATGTAGAAAATGAATATAGACATTAGAAATTTATCAAAGAAATATATAAAAAGTAAAAGTAAATCTTTAGTTTCAATAAATACGATTATTCCAAAAGGAATTTTTGGATTGTTAGGAGAAAATGGTGCAGGAAAAACTACTCTATTAAAAACAATAGCTACAGTTATGCCAGTTCAAGAAGGTCAAATAATGATAGATGGCTATGATATAATGGAAAATATAGAAGATTTAAGAAAGAAGATAGGCTATTTACCTCAAAACTTTCCTTTTTTCGAAAAATTAACAGTATATGAAATGTTAGATTATATAGCATTATTAAAAAATGTTAAAGACGAGACTAGACATAAAGAAATTAAAGATTTAATTGAACAATTTAATTTGAAAGATAAGACATATAGTAAAATAAATGAGTTATCTGGCGGTATGAAGCAGAGACTAGCTATTGCACAATCCTTTATTGGAAATTCTGAACTTATAATTTTAGATGAACCCACAGTAGGATTAGATCCTAATGAAAGATTGAGATTTAGGAATATAATAAATGAAAAAAGTGAAAGTAGTACAATAATCATCTCAACACATATAGTTTCTGATATAGCAATGTTATGCAATAGTATAGGCATCATGAAAAAGGGAAGAATGATTTATTGTGGATCTATAGAAGAGTTATTAAAAAGTGTAGAAGGTAAAATTTATATTGATACTTTACATATAAAAGCTAACATAGATAAAACAAAATATAAAAAAATAATTTCTATATTGAGGAAAAAAAATACAGTAGAGGTTCGATTTATTTTAGATGAGTTTATTGATAATAAATATGAACCTGTAACTCCAACATTGGAAGACGCATATTTTTACATGACGTTTTTTGATGAAGGAGATGAATTATGTTAAGGATAATCAGAAGAACCATAAAAATAAGTAATGAAGAGATTTTTAATGGATTGAAATATAAAATTTTAATAAATGCTTTATTTTTTATTTTAATAGTTGTATTACAGCTTGAAGATATTACATTAAAAGTCAGTAGTAATTATTTAGTAACTACTTGGATTTCTATTAATGTATATTTTGTTTTTTCGATATTTAAGAAAAAAAATAGGCAGTTTATTTTGGATATAAGTAGTTTATCGAATAAAAAGAAGTTTTTATTGCTGTATCTAGTTGTAGGTATAATGAATTTTACTTGGTTTATATGTATTTTCTTGCAATTAATTTATTTTATGAGTGCCAACCTTATAAATGCTCTTTTTGTTGCAATGTTACAATATATATTTGCCATTTCTTTAGGTGCCATTGGAGGTGTGTTTTATAAAAAACATGTTGGATTGATAATAATAATTGGTTTGGTAATATTTAACTTTATGGGATATAATCCATTAATTTATGATGGAGCTAGCCATTTACTTTCGATAAGTGAGCAGCTGAATTCAATAAATGTTCTTAATATCACCAATATTTTAAGTTTGTTGGTATTAACTTTTCTATTTTTATTCACGACGTATTTATTTACTAAATTAAACAAAAAACATATGTTAAAAAAGTTGGTGGTTATAACTATTGCTTGCAGTATATCTTATGTAGCTATATTGTATTATGATTACTCGCAATACAATAATGTTAAAAAGCAAAGTTTTATGCTAGCTACCTATGGAGATAATGCTATTGAATATAGAGCAGTTTCAAAGAATAAAGTAGATGAAATTTGTAATATTATAGATGAACTAGAAAAGCAATTTAAAAAAATTCAACCTAATACAGAGTATTCAAATTACATAATTGATAAAGAATGCTTATCTAAAGTTTTATGGAGATTGCAAGAAAAAAAGCCAAAAACTGTTATGATAGATAAAAATACAATAGAAGTAAATTTATTATCAAGTTCAATGATATATTTTGATGAACCGGATTTTTTAAGAAACTTTATTGAAGAAATACAAGTTGAAATGGCTAAAAATGTTAATGGATATTCACAAAGTAGATATACGAGGCATTTAATAGAAGGCTACAGTATTATCATTTTGAAAGACTTATGCGATGCTATTCATATAGAGCAATCCCAAAATGTGAAAACATACTATATTGATGAGATTAATGAAATATTTAGTGTTCCAACAACTCGCTTTAACTTTGTCTATAGGATAGCTTTACTAGTATATGAAAAGTATCCAGATCATATTGAAAGATTATATCGTGTGACGCTTGAACAAAATCCTAAAACAAATAAAGAATTTGTACAATTACTAGAAGTATATTTTAACGAAATATTTAATGATAGTGAAGTGTATAAAATTTTAGAAAGTATTTAATTGATTGGAAAAAGGTGGGGTGGAAAATGCGTGCGAAGTGGAATTCTTTGAAAAGATCTAAATTCTTTTTTTTTCTAATGGTATTTAATTATATATTATTAGCTATAGTTGATAATAAATCTATTTTATTAATGTCAGGGATAGAACAATATATATACAGATACAATTTTCAGCAAATTTTTATTGTTATATCAAGTGCAATCTTTGTAAATATACTTTTTAATGAAAGATCAATAGATAGCATAAAAAATTATTTGGTAATTTATATAAAGGACATAAAAACGGAAATATATAGGATAGTTTTATTAATTAGTATAACAAATATTAGTGCTTTTATAATTGGTCAATTATTAGTATTAGTAATAAATTATATATATTTCGGAGAAGTAAATGTATGCCTTTTTTTTGTTAACTTAGCAATTGTATCATTGGAAATAATTATTTGTATCATATTTGTAATTGGCTTAAGATTATTATTCAAAAAAGATATACTTGTTTTTGGTATCTTCTATTTAATAATACTAATTTTACTTATAATAAATAATGTTTTCGTTACCATCCCTTTGACAATTAAAATTCTAGGATTAGGTGGACAAGGGTATTATATAACATATGACCCAGAGCTATGGTTAGGTAGAATAATCCTTTTAAGTATAAGTTTTATTATACTTAAACTATCGTTACAAAGGTTTGGTAAAGAATTGAAGAATTAGTGTAAAAATTATAAATGCAAAGATTATATCTAAATTTATAGGTATAAGTTTACAACAGGAAGTAGGGTTCATCAAACAATAAATTTACAGTTAATTAGCTACCTGTAAATATGAAAGAAAAAGACTGATTTAGCGTAAATAGATAAACTGACAATGTGCTTCATTAGAGTTGATATGAACATGGTATATATTCAGAAGTTTGGAAGTGTTAATGATATGAAAGGTTATTTATCTGATATTAGTATAAAATCTAATATCTTATATGAAGATAAACTGAGCTATAATAGTAATTTTAAGTTATATCGTTTCATACCTACTTGTACAGGTAGTTATGAATTTATTTGTAATAGTAAATTTAAGTTGTGTGGTGCTATATATGAAGAAACACTGTGTATGTATGTAAATAGTGCTTATGCTATCGATAAGAATATAATAAAAATAGCAACTACACTACTAAAGGGAAAAGTTTATTATATAAAAGTATACACAAAAGAAAGAAAATTAGGTGATGTATTTTATACATTTAATTTATACAATATTCCTATGCCAATAAGCTCTCATTTTAAATATCAATGGGGTATGTTTAATCAAAGAAATGGCATTGATATAAATATTGTACCAGTTTGGAAATATATATCAAAATCAACAATAAAAATAGGAGTTGCTGATACTGGGATAAATTATAATCATATTAACTTAAAAAATAGTATTAACAAAAAACTTAGTTATAATTTTGTACATGATAATAATGATATATATCCATCGAATGAAGGATTACAAAAATATTCAGCACAAGTTGGGCATGGAACGCACATCGCAGGAATAATATCTGGATATCCATTGAATAAAGTTGGTATAGTTGGAATAGTAAATAATCCTAATGTAATTTCTTTAAAGGTATTAGGAAATTACACTGAAGAATGTACTATTTTTAATAAAACAAGTGATGCTTTTGTACTTGCAATTGAATATGCAATTAAACACAATATTAGAATTTTAAATTGTAGTTTTAGTGGAAGAGAATTTTCAGAAAAAGAGAAAAAAGCATTGGAAAGAGCAAGTGATATTTTGTTTGTAATAGCAGCAGGTAATGATGGACTTGATTTAAAAGTAGAACCAGTGTATCCTGCATGCTATGGTTTGAAAAATTGTATTATTATAACGGCTGTAGACGAAAGTGGTTCATTGTATATAAAGTCAAATTATGGTGAGAATGTAGATATTGCAGCTCCTGGAAATAATATTGCCAGTACATATTCTGATAACAAGTATATTAAAGCTCAAGGAACTTCTGTAGCTGCACCATTTGTGTCTGGTGTTTGTAGTTTAATTTTGGAAAAAAATCCGAAACTTTTACCTCAGGAAATTAAAAGTATTATTATGCATCCTGAAAATGTGACTAAAATTGATAAACTCAAAAATAAAGTTAAATGTGGAGGTATTTTAAATGCATATAAGTCTATTATTTCATGTCATAATACTTAAAGTTGATTAATTTAGTATTTGTCGTAGAATTCAATTTTAGACTATGGGGCGTGGGGTAGCTCCATCAGGATTACAAAACTGAGCATTGGATAATAATTTTTACTACCATATGATTTCAATGGAGGCTCACCTTATCTATCAGGCTATTATACTAGCAAACATAAAGGAATAAACAAACAAGATGATTCTTTATCTAGATAACTACGAAGAGAATCATTTTTTTTCAATAAATAAGAGAAAAGTACAATCATTTAGGAACGGAATACTGCGTAAAAGGAAGCTCCTTTTGAGTTAGTTTTTTCTTTTCCTAAATTCCTTAATTTCTTAATCTTACTACCAAAATCGTCAGCTTTGTATTTTTTAGTTAATGGCTTTAGCCAGTTGAGCACGCAAAGCGTGCGAAACAATAAACCACCCGCGATACGGGTGCGGAAACGAAAGTTATACAAAAAAAATCACCTTTCCGTTATAATAGAGTTGTTCAAGCTACTAAAATAACGAAAGGAAAGGTGATTTTAATGGCAAATAAAGCAAATAGCTTAGCACATTCAAAATGGATGTGTAAATACCATATTGTATTCACTCCTAAGTATAGACGAAAAATTGTATATAATCAATACAAAGTGAGCATAAGAGACATATTGATACAGTTATGTAAATATAAAGGTGTTGAAATAATAGAAGGTCACATAATGCCAGATCATATACATATGCTAGTAAGTATACCACCAAAAATAAGTGTATCAAGTTTTGGGATACTTGAAAGGTAAAAGTGCATTGATGATATTTGATAAACATGCAAATTTAAAATATAAATTTGGAAATAGACATTTTTGGGCAGAGGGTTACTATGTAAGTACAGTAGGATTAAATGAGGCAACAATCAAGAAATATATAAAAGAGCAAGAAAAGCAGGATATTATGAAAGATAAGTTAAGTGTAAAAGAGTACGAAGACCCTTTCAAGGGGTAGCCAGCAATACAAAACCCATTTAGGGGTGGCAAAAGTGGCAAAGACGTTGTAGCTTGAACAAAGTGAAAGCTAGCGTCTTGAGGCGCTAGTCGGTAACAACCCCTTAGGGGTAGAGCAAACCACCCGTTTTTACGGGTGGTGCTGATTTGAATAAGATTAAATATTTAAATCTTCAACATATTGTATGTAATATGATAAATCCGTGATGTTATAGTGCTGAGAATAGTGGAGAAGAATGAATTAAAATGTGCACTTATTGTATATATTTAACTCATATGCTACAATAAAGAAGTATTACTTTCTATAGGTATTATAAAATATGAAATTGATAAAGACTCAGGATATGAAATAATAAAGAACTTTTTAATAACATTTAATAAATTCATTAGTGTGTAGTGTTAATAGGAGGTTAAAAATGACTAGCAAAAAACTACTTATCGTAATATCACTTATTATATTTACAACATTAATTTTTTCTTCTTGTAAAAATAATGAAAAAAAGAAAGAACAAACTACCAATACTTTCGTTGAACCTAGAATATTTTCTGTAGAAGAAATATATAACTTTGAATTACTTCGTTCAGATTGGACAAAAGAGCAGATGGATAAAGCAAATTTCAAGAAGAAAGATAACGAGCCAAATGGCTGGACAACATATTGTGATGATAATATTGAGTATATTTATTATGATTGGTTTGAATCAAAAACACCTGAAGTAATAGCTGTGTATGGAGAGTATGAAGGACCAAGAGGTATAAAGATTGGAGACAAATTTGAAGATGTACTTTATAAATTTCCTCAGGAAAAGGATTGGAAGAAAAGTACTTTTGGAGAGTTCTATGGGACAATATACGAGACAGAACAATGGGAGCCTGTAGGTAATGTAGGGATAAGAAACGAAGAGGAAAAGCATATTACATTACATTCAAAACAAGGAGGTCCGTTTTATACAATTTATTTTAAGAATGATATAGTAACACATTATGAATTTCGTATGAGAAATGTTAACTAGAAAAAGGAAATCTAGCTGTTATCATTTTAGTACAATTACAAAATATAGACATTAATAGAAGAGGTGGATTACATGACAGATGTTTTTATTAGTGAAAAAGCAATAGTTGATGAAAGTGTTATAATAGGAAGAGGAACTAAAATATGGCATTTCACACAGATAATTAGAAATGTAACAATTGGGACTAATTGTAAAATTGGCAAGAATGTTTTTATAGACCACGATATAACCATAGGTGATAATGTTAAAATACAAAATAATGTTAATATATATCACGGTGTTATTATAGAAGACGATGTATTTTTAGGACCATCTATGACATTCACTAATGACATGTTTCCTAGATCCAATAATCATGATTTCAAAGTAGTTTCTACAAAGGTTAGTAAAGGAGCTTCAATAGGAGCTAATGCAACAATCATTTGTGGTGTTAACATAGGAGAGTATTCAATGATTGGGGCAGGAGCAGTTGTAACTAAAGATGTAAAGCCATATAGTATAGTAGTAGGAAATCCAGCTAAGACAATTGGTTATGTTTGTATTTGTGGTAATAGACTAAATGAAAAACTTAAATGTAGTATATGTCATAGAGATTATCATGATAAGATAAAAGCATTGAAGTGTATAGATTGAAAACTCTAAAGATATTTAGAAATTATTCAGTTTATTATTCTTTTAATAGAATTGAGGTAATGATGCCCTTATAAAATGCTAATAATAAACCACGCTTGAAGTGACGATTGCTGACTTAAAAGTTTGAACATATTCTAATGAAGAATTGAAGAGTATGGTAGTATATAGAAAAAATAGTTGCGCAGGAAAAGAACACATAAACATATTAATATCATGTTCACCTATTATATCATCATGTAATATAGTGCAATACTGGAAAGGAAGATTATCAAGAATATATAAGAAGAATTTGGAGATTAAAGAAAAAATATTGTGGGGAATTTAGAATACAGCTAGTTAAATATTTACTTGGCTAAAGATAAAGATTCAAAAATTAATCACAAAAACAATGTATTATATAAAAATGAGTGGTTAAATAAATATGAATATAAATAATATAATACCTTTGACATTAATGAAAAAAATTTAATTGGAGGGTTGCCAAATGGCTTATATTCAGATGTTCAAACATCTTTGGCAATATGCAGAAAAAGAAAGATGGAAAGTAGTTGTATATATATTATTACATGCAATATCTATACTTGGAGAACTAGGGAAACCATTTGCATTTGCTATGGTACTAAATGCGTTACAAAAAAATAGTCCAAATGTCATTAATGAAGTGTTACACTGGCTATTGTTCTATACTGCGTGTTTCTTTGTATTTGAAATATTTCACCGTTCAGCACGATTTATAGAAAGGTATGTTGCATTTAGAAACAGAAAACGCTTTGTAACAACTATGTATGACCATCTTCAAACACTACCATTATCTTGGCATTCTGATAATCATTCAGGCGCTGTTATTGATAGAGTTAATAAAGCAGCAGATGCATTATACGAATTTGGTCAGTCTCAGATGATGTTTGTAAACGTTTTCATGAAGTTTTGGGGTCCCATGATAATATTATGGAAGATATCAAAAGAAATTGCTATAATTGCTATGATGGTTGGGTTTTTGATTGTTTTTGTTACAAAGAAACTATACAGTTTGTCTGTACCTGAATACAGAGCACAAAACCAAGCATTCCATGATGTAGCATTAGCTCTCCATGACTATGTCAGTAATATTACAACTATCATAATGTTAAGATTAGGGAAGTATGTAAAAAAAGACATTGAGGAACGTATTAATCGTGCATTCCCGCATTTGAAGAAAGAAAATAGGATTACACACATAAAATGTTTTTCCACAGGGTTCTTAATGTTGTTGCTTGATGTTGGATTAATATTTTACTACATATATTCTCAAAAACAAGCAAATGCTCTTATTAAAATTGGGTCTGTAGCAGCAATATTTGAATATATCAAGCAATTTATGATGTCGTTCCAATTCTATGCAGGAGATTACGAATCTGTTATACATTGGAAAACGGATTTTGAAGCAATAAGACCTATTTTAGATGAGAAATCTAAAGTTGTTGTATTGGAAGAAGTTCTACTAAACGAGTGGAAGAAAATAGATGTCAAGTCACTTGACTTTTCTTATGGTGATGAAAAATATGATCTAAAAGATATATCAATAAGTCTATATAAAGGTAAAAAGATAGCTTTCGTTGGTGAAAGTGGTGCAGGAAAGAGTACATTATTAAAGATTTTAAGAGGATTAGTTTCAACTAGAAGAGGTAAATTGAAAGTAGATGAAGATAAGGAATTACCTATTTCTGTACTTGCTAAAACAACAACGCTTATTCCTCAAGAGCCAGAAATTTTTGAAAATACAGTACGGTATAACATAACGATGGGGATGATTTCAAAAGAAGAGGATATAGAATCTGCTATCTGGACTGCTGGTTTTAATGATGTGGTTAAGAAATTGCCTACAGGTGTAGAAAGTGATGTCAGAGAAAAAGGAGTAAACTTATCAGGTGGTGAAAAACAAAGGCTTGCTTTAGCAAGAGGTATATTTGCTATAAAAGACAGCAAAATTGTATTATTAGATGAGCCAACTTCAAACGTAGATCCTGCAATGGAGCTGACAATTTTTCGAAGATTATTTGAAATATTATCAGAGAAATGTGTAGTGAGTGTTCTCCATAGATTACATTTAGTGAGATTATTTGATTATGTATATGTATTAAAAGAAGGGAGAATAGTTGAAGAAGGTACATTCGAACACTTACGAGAGAACAATGGCGAATTTACTCGTTTATGGAATAAATATTTAGCAGAAGAAGAATTAGAAGAAATGGATAAAGAGAGTATTGAACTAAATATAAGTAAATGTTATTAGAATATTTTATGTAAAATAAAATTCAACATTTGAGGCCTAATTTTTATCTTGTCACCAAAGTCACTAGAAATAAACTTTAAATAATTACTATTTAGGTAAGAAGCCATAAAGAGTTAATGATTTTATGAAATAGAATAATTTCACTATAATGCTAAACTTATATAAACTAATAATAGAGTGTGAATATATAGTATTTTAATAAAAGGTGTTGTTAATTAAAAAAGTATAAGTAATTATAATATTTGTAGCACTTATTGTATTAATAGTAGATAAAGAGAAAAAAAGAGGGCTACAAAAAAATAAATTTTATATATTGAACTTTCAATTAAGTAGTAAAATTATAGGAAGGTGTTTGACATGCATGAACATGGAATAAGAAATGCAGCTAGAGCTCTTATAATTAAGAATAATAAGCTACTAACTATAAAATATAGGAAAGGGGAAGGAGATATATATTATACACTTCCCGGCGGAGGACAGAATTCTAATGAAGAGCTTAGTAGCGCATTAAAACGTGAATGTTTCGAAGAACTAGGAGTTAAAATTGAAGTGAAAGATATTATATTTGTCTGTGAATATATTGCAGATTATCATGATTCTTTTATTCACAAAGCAGGATTTCATCAGGTAGATTTAATATTTGAATGCCAATTAACTAGTAATATTGATATCTTACATGCAAAAAGCAAGGATGGCAACCAATTAGGATATGAATGGATTGATATTCAAAATATAGAATCAGTGATAATGTATCCAAGGGGATTGAGAAAATTTATTTTAGACTACTATTTAGATAAAAATAAAATTATATATGTTGGTGAAATGGAATAATATTACCTTTTTAGAAACGAGTTTTTGTATTAAGTTAAAGGTAATAGTTATAAAGTCTTCATTTTTCAAGATAGGATATTATGATAAGCTTAATCAAGGTCTAAAATATAGAAATAAAAAATGGACAAGTATAAATAATAAATCATACAAATTTATAATATTAATACAGCGTTATCTTATACATAAATAACAATAAAGGAGCGTATGACTATGAAGAAAAGATTAATGATGTGTATTATGCTTGTTATAGTTTTTATGCAAACATTTGTTTTAGCAGGAGATATTTATAAGCCAAACGTAGTACAAGAACGATATGAGTTATCTAATAATAGATCAGGTACGCTTTATACAATTGAAGACAAAGATTTTAGAACTGTAATTAATCAAACAGATGATGGACATATTTATAGAGCAATATTTAATAAAAAAACTGAAATGATGAAATTAGAAGAATTGACAAAAAGACAAGGAATAATAAATGAAAAAGATATGATTTTGAATAGCAATCTTAGAGATTTAGATAACATATATGAAGTAAAAACACTTATGAATTATAAAATAGAGTCTGATACCAAACATTGAAGTGCGTAGTACGATTAAATAATTAGAGTAAATAGAATATGATGAATTGTAACGTCAAATAAATTATATAAAAGAGGTGCTGTAATGGAAATACAAGTAAAAGATATTACAAATTCATTTGTGATTTTTAGGAGAAAGTAAAAAGCTTAGATAATAATTGTACTGGATGTGGTTTGTGTGCGAAAAGGTGCCCAGTAAATAATATTACAATGGTAAATGGTAAACCAAATTGGAGTCATAATTGTGAATTATGTGCATCGTGCAAACAAAATTTTCTAAAAAAGGTAATTAATCATAAAGGTGTAACAGGAAAAAGATAACAATACATAAACCCTAATGTACGATTGAAGGCTCACAATATAAGTTATAAATATGGATTTATAACTCAAAACCCCTCTTATTCATTTAACTATGTATAATAGGGGTTTATCTATGTACTCAAGTGTCAAGAATTTGATGGCTAGTTATATATATTTTATTCATTGTTATTAATCATTTAAACATATATAATTTATGGTATATGGAAAAGTTCAGCAAGGATGATAAAAGAAGAATTATATTTCTGTTCAAGAAGCTGCTAAATACAACAACCTCTCTTTTTGGTGCATAAAAAGAGAGGAAATAAAATGAAAAACGAATTAAAATAAAATATGATAATGAGGAGTAGATAATATGGAATGGATAGAACGTCTTAACCAAGCAATCAATTATATTGAGGAGCATATCACAGAAGAAATAAATTATGAGCAGGTAGCTAAAGTAGCATACTGTTCTACATATCATTTTCAAAGGATGTTTGCATATATGGCGAATATTCCTCTTTCAGAATATATCAGACGTAGGCGCATGTCTTTAGCTGCTGTTGACTTGCAAAGTGGTGATGAAAAGATTGTGGACATTGCATTGAAATACGGTTATTCTTCACCAACAGCATTTAACAGGGCATTTCAAAGCGTACATGCAGTTGCTCCATCTTTAGTTAAAAAAGGCGGTATTTCTATTAAATCATATCCACCTATCAGCTTCAAAATAACTGTCAAAGGAGTGGAAGAATTGAATTATAGAATAGAAGAAAAAGAGGCATTTCGTATTGTTGGAATATCTCAACCTCTACATAAAGAAATTGAAAAGAATTTTGCTATTGTGCCACAGATGTGGCAAACAGCAGCTATGGATGGTACTATTCCTAAGTTAGTTACCATGATGAACAATCAGCCTATGGGACTTTTGGGAGTAAGTGTTTGCAATGATAATGAAGAATGGAAATATTTTATTGCTGTATCGACTTCTAAGCTGATTGACGAAACCTTAGAAGAATATTCTGTGCCAGCATCTAAATGGGCAATTTTCACAGGTAATGGTAAAAATCCTCAGTCCATTCAAGAGTTAGAACAACGAATTGTAACAGAATGGCTTCCTACTTCAGGCTATGAATACGCCAATGCTCCGGATATTGAGGTTTACTTGAATGATGATCCTAATAATTCGCAATATGAAGTATGGATACCTGTTATAAAGAAGTAACAAGGAGGCTAATAAAATGGAAGATATAAAATTTACTAATTTTCTCGAAACAGTAGACAATAGTAACAAAGATTTCGTAGTAGATATAAATACTTTTCTATTGCAGCAGGGTTGTAAATGCAAAATAAAGACCGCCAAGAGCGGATTTACAGTTTCTTACATTTTGGACACAACCAAAAAAACTTTAGCAACTTTTATATGTAGAAAAACAGGTGTAAAGTTACGGATATACCCACAGCATTTAAGACAATATGAAGATTTCCTAAGTTTACTTCCAGATAAGATGAAAAAAGAAATTAAAAAGGCTTCGTTATGCAAACGACTGGTTAATCCTGATGCTTGTAATCCAAAATGTATAATGGGATATGACTTTTATATAGATGACGAGCATTATCAAAAATGCCGCTATATGGCATTCCAGCATGCGTTAAATCAAGAAAGCAATCCCTATATCAAATCGTTTTTGGAGAAAGAATTAGCTTGTTGTAAAATCTGATTTTTTTATCACTTGTTACACTAATAAAAGTAAGACTAATCACCTATTAACTATATTCTATATGGATAATGGGTGATTTTTTATATAAGTTTATATTTTTCTTTTTTAAATTATGTAGTTAACAAATAATAGATTGTTTTTGTAGTTTGGGATTTCAAAATATCAAAGTTTAAACCATCATGAGGAAATGCCGATTTTTCTCGATTTAAAGCGTCAACCAATATGCAGGAAGCATATACTTTTTCAAGCAAATTATCAGATGTAACACCATTTTGATTAAGCATTTTAACTATTTTTTCAAAGTATTCATTTTCAAAATTACAAAAATGATGGTTAATTTCTTCATCTTCTAACATCATCATTCTTAATTGTTCTAAAGCATGACTTGATGTAGCATATAAATCAACATAGAATGATATCCATTTTTCTATAAAAACTGAAAGGTTAAACGGTTGTTGTAATCCCTCAAGTTTTTCAAATAAAAGTTTAGAAAAGGAATTAATATACTGATCAAATGTTGCAATATATATATCACGTTTGTTACTGAAATAGCTATATAAAGCTCCAGTTGATACACCAGCACTTTTAGCAATTTCAATAGTGTTAGTGTTATGGTATCCTTTTTTACAAAAAAGTTCAAAGCCAACATTCAAAATTTTCTCCGTTTTTTTAATTGATCGTTTTTGTACAGGTTTTCTTATTTTACTCATTTAGCAACTACCTCATTTTTTATATATAATTATACTTGTACTTTCTCAATGAGTCAATAGAATATGAAGTTTTATTCGTGTTTCGTTGACAGTAATAATATATTGTGATACCATTACGAATATGAAGCATTATTCGCATTATGACAGAAAAGTGCCTTTACATAAACATTTAATGTGACTTACATGGTGAAGCATTGCTAAATAAATGGCAAAGGGTACTAGGTGATTGGAGGAAATAAAAATGAATTTTTTAGAATTAGCAAAACAAAGGTGTACAACACGAGGATTTACAGATAAGAAAATAGATAAAAATGATCTAAAATTGATTTTATCAGCAGGACGAGTTGCACCAACTGCCTGCAACAAACAGCCTCAAAGAATAATAGCAGTACAACAGCCAGACAATATACTTAAGGTGCAAAAAGCATATCAGACTTTTGGCTCACAATGTGTTCTTATAGTTTGTAGGGATACAAGGGATGAATTAATACGCCCCTTTGATCAAAAATGTTCGGGTGATTTAGATATTGGTATCATATGTGATCACATGATGCTGGAAGCAAGGGAATTGAATATAGGAAGTGTGATGGTTGGGTTGTTTGACCCTGAAATAATAAGAAAAGAATTTGATATACCAAAGTACATAGAACCTACAGCATTAATAATTTTAGGTTATCCAAACAGTGGATTTTTAAGTCCGGAGCGTCATAATAAGGAAAGAAAACCACTTACCAATACGGTAATGTATGAAAAATATAGTTAGTAAATTTGTTAATCAAAATGTAAAAACACTACGTACAATAAAATAAGAACTGCCTTGCCGTATAATAAAAGTTTTGGCAGTTAATATTTTATGTTGAAATTACATAAAAGAAAGCTTAAACAGCGGTTTTGATTTTAAATTCTTAAATTCGCTGTTTAATGGGTGGGAGGATATATAGCTATATTATCAATGAGTTCATTTGTATTATATATCAAAAAAACTTCAATAGCACTTATAATAAGGCTATGGATTAACATTAATTTACGGAATTTTAAATATAGGTATGGAAATAAGAAATATTGTTATCAGAACTTTAATGGATATGTTTCCTAATGAAGGTAATTTAAAAACAGCAGGAGATTTGTATAGCTTTCTAAAAAATATGTTCAAAGATGCATTACAGGAAATGCTAGAAGCAGACAAAATGATTTGCTTGTGTAATATTTATGAATATGATATATTTAAAATATGAAAATTTTGTATTTGGATATAAATATTTTGGTGAAGTTAAAAAATTAATAAGGAATGATATATATGTTTAAGGATATTAATAAAAAGAAGAAACGGCTAGATAGTTTAAGACCATTACCTATAGAAACCGTAAAAAGTATAAGAAAAAAAGTATTATTGGACTGGACATATAATTCAAATGCAATAGAAGGAAATACCTTAACATTAATTGAGACAAAAGTTATTTTAGAAGGAATTACAGTAGGAGGCAAGACATTAAGAGAACATTTAGAGGTTGTAAACCATAGAGAAGCAATCTTGTATATAGAAGACATAGTTAAAAACAAAGAAGAGTTAACTGAGTGGCAAATTAGAAATATTCATAGACTAATACTTAAAGGAATCAACGATTCTTATGCAGGTGTATATAGGGATAAGGATGTTTTAATAGCAGGAGCATCACATATACCACCAGAACATATAATGGTAAAAGAAAAAATGTCATTCTTTATACAAAAATATAATAAAGAATTTGCAAAAATGCATCCAATTGAACGTGCAAGCAGAGTACATGCAGATTTTGTGCTTATACACCCATTTATAGATGGAAACGGAAGAACAGCAAGGTTATTGCTTAATTTTGAACTAATGAAAAATGGATATCCACCAGTTGTTATTAAAACTGAAGATAGGCTTAGCTATTATGAAAACTTAGATAAATGTAGTAAAATGGAGTATAGAGATTTTATAAAAATGGTAGCTAGAGAAGTAGAAAACAGCCTTGATTTATATTTAAAGTTAATTGATAAGTAAATTTAATATAAGATTTAATATACAATAAAAAATTCCTTTTGCTTTTGGCAAAGGGGATTTCTCTATATAAGGCAACAATAATGGAGTAGATTTAATAAAATTAGGTTAATGACAATAAGATAAAAGCATCAACATACTATATCGACCCTTAGCAGGGTTCAAAGGTAACTACACAATTGTAGGATAGTACGAAGTAAAGATTATTTGTTTTATCTAGATAAAGGAGAGGAAAAATGGATTTAAATAAAGTATTTAATGAGATGAAAAAGAATGCTATAAAACTTGACTTTACTAAGAGCAAAGAAGATTTACCTATTGGAACATCTAAATTTGGAGGAAAGCCAGATGTTCCAAAGGATTTTAAGTGGTTTTATTATGAAGGAGAAAATTTCAACGGTGAAACCCAAAACCGCCCATTGAGTTTTTTGGCACAAATAAATTGTGAGGAAGTCAAAAAGTATGATGAAGATGGTCTGCTTCCAACCAAAGGGATTCTTTATTTCTTTTATGAACTTTCTACTATGACATGGGGATTTGACCCACAAGATAAAGGAAGTGCTAAAGTTTTTTATTTTGATGGCTATGTAACAGAGCTTAATAGAGTAGAATTTCCTGATGATATGGAAGATGAGTTTAAGTTGCCTGAAATACAACTTGATTTTAATAAAAAATATGATTTGCCTTCTTATGAGGAGTTTAATGAATTATGCAATTATGATAATTGGGATGAATACGATGAAATAAGAGTACTAAAAGGTTATGAACAGGAAGAAGTCATTAGTAAATTATTGGGATATGCTGATGTTATACAAAATGGAATGTTACTTGAGTGTGAGAAAGTTACCAATGGAATCTACTGTGGTGATATACCGCAAATTGACAATGAAAAGTTGAAATGTTTGAAGAAAAATTGTAATCAATGGCAACTATTATTTCAGCTAGATACCGTTACAATAAATGATTTTGAACTAATGTTTGGTGATTGTGGGCGAATCTATTTTTATATAAAGAAGGATGATTTGAAAATCCGCAAATTTGATAATTGCTGGTTAATTCTACAATGTGGTTAACTGTATTAAGAGATAATTCTTTAATAAATATGAAAATATTAATATATAATAGCTTAATATGAAGTAAAGAGCATTAATTTAGTCTAGTCCAAATGAGGTGAAGATGTTCATTATCATGGAATAATGTGGCTATAAAATTTATAAAAAGAGGGAGCATACCCTGTGAAAATAGAATAAGCCTACGAGGTGACAGATGTATTATGAAAAGAATTATTATACTTACTAGTATTTTAATATTCACAATTTATTTTACTGGATGCAATAAAACAGAAGAATTAGATCAAATTACTGATGATAGTTATGAAATTTCAACTATAATTTATGCTGAGGAAGATGATAATAACAATATTAGTATAGAGTATCCTAAAGTATCAGGTCTAAGTGATGAAGCTAAACAAAAAACGATAAATGATATGATAAAAGCTGAAGCTCTTAAAGTGTATAATGATTACAATTATGAGGATAGAGGTCATTTAAGTTTAAAAATTGAATACAATATTACTTTAAAAAATGGATGTATTTTAAGTATTCAATATTTTGGATTAGGAGATGCCCAAATGGCACCACACCCTCATAAGTTGTTTTATACTACAAATATTGATATGAAGATGGGGAATAGATTAAGACTAGTAGACCTAGTTAATATAGAAGAAAAGTTAGTAAACATGTTTATTAATGGAGAGTTTAAACCCTTATGGCCAGAACAAGAAGAGTTAGCCTTGAGTAACTATGGAACTTATGAGGTAGTAAAGGAAAGTCTTATTAATGCTGATAGTATAGATACTATGGAATCAGTATTTAGTTATTTAACAAATGATACACTGGGCATATCAATTCCAGCTGCTCATGCAATAGGAGGGCATGCAGAATTTGAGATTAAATATAAATATATTGCAGAATATTTAAAAGATGATAGTGAAGGATGGAAAGAATTTATGTCTAATACAGAGGAATAAGTTTAAAATTTCTTGTTTGATGAAGTGGCTGTTTCCATCTTCAACTCATACAAGAGAGTGTTTCCAACATCATCAGTTTCAAGTAAGTTGTTTTAACAAGCATATTGAGCTGGAAATATTCATTCGTGTAAAATAGGGTCACATTTCATTTTATGAAATATATTGACTTGTAGCTAATACTCCAACTTAGATAATAACAATATGTGGTACATAGTGGTATACTTAAAGTATAAGCTAATTCGTGGTTGTAAAAAAATAAGAATTTTATTAGTACTCAAGTTATTGAATATTGGGTATGCTTTTTTTAAAATAAAGTATACACTATAACACCAGACTTTAAACCTGCATTATAATAAGGATAAATGGAGGTGGAGATGTTATGGAAAATAAATATAAGACAGCACAAGTAGCAAAGGTAATAGGCATACACCCTAATACAGTAAGGTTGTATGAAAAACTAGAATTAATACCTAAACCTCAAAGATTATCCAATGGATATCGAGTTTTTACAGATTTTCATATTGCACAATTTAAGCTGACCAGGACAGCACTTAAAGTTGAAGTGTTGCAAAGCGGTCTTAGGAAAAATATAATTAATATTATTAAATTATCTGCCCAAGGTAAATTTCAAAAGGCAATTGCATATACAAATAACTATATAAATCAAGTTAAAATAGAACAGAAGAATGCGGAAGAGGCTATAGAAATTACAAAAAAATTACTCTCTGGTATACAAGAGAAAGAAAAGGATGTAGCTTTCACAAGAAAACAAACTGCAGTTTACTTAAGAGTTACCATAGATACGTTAAGAAATTGGGAAATGAATGGGTTAATTTCTGTAAAAAGAAAACAAAATGGATATAGGGTATATACTAAAAATGATATTCAAATATTAAAGATAATACGTTCTTTACGTTGTGCAAATTATTCACTTGCAGCAATTTTGCGTATGGTAAGTGCCCTATCAAATAATTCAGAAATCGATGTACGAGAGGTTCTTAATACACCAAAAGCTGATGAAGATATTGTAACAGCATGTGATAAGCTTCTTACTTCACTAAGTAACGCGGAATTAAATGCAAATTGCGTTTTAAGTCAGTTAAAAGAAATGCAAGAAAAATTTAATATAAACCCTACAGTTTAACACCAGACTTTATTATGGTGTTATTCTCTTTTATATATTAAAAAATAGGAGGGTTTTTATATATGGAAACAGTTAAAATTCATGCCTTATGCAAAGCATACGGAAATATACAGGCTGTAAATAACGTTAGCATATCAGTTAAAAGTGGAGAAGTGTTTGGATTACTTGGTGCTAATGGAGCTGGGAAAAGTACCACCATTGAATGTGTTTTAGGTACAAAGGAATTTGATAGCGGCTCAATTTCTATTTTAGGAATGCATCCACAAAAACAAAGAAAGAAATTATATCAGAAAGTTGGAGTCCAATTTCAAGAATCAAGCTATCAAGATAAAATAACAGTAGCAGAGCTTTGTAAAGTAACACAAGCCCTTTACAAACAGCCAGCAGATTATGTAGAATTGTTAAAACAGTTTGGGCTTTCGGATAAATGTAAAAGTCAAGTGAGTGAACTTTCAGGAGGGCAAAAGCAGCGCTTATTTATTATACTTGCCTTTATTCCTAACCCAGAAGTTGTGTTTTTAGATGAACTAACAACAGGACTTGATGCTAGAGCAAGGAGAGAGGTATGGAAAGGACTTTTGGATTTAAAAAAGAAAGGACTTACTATCTTTTTAACTTCGCATTTTATGGATGAGGTAGAAGCATTGTGTGATAGGATTTGTATTCTTAAAAAAGGAAAAAGTATTTTCTATGGAACGGTGCAGGAAGCAATCGCAGGAAGCCCATATGAGAAATTTGAGGAAGCTTATTTATGGTATACAGACGAGGAGGAAGATGATCATGAGAGCATTTAGAACAATGTTGAAAACAGAACTGAAATTATCTCTTCGAGGGATGGATATGTTTATTTTTGCAATTTGCATGCCAGTAGTGGTAACAATACTTATTGGTATTATCTACGAAAATAAATTAGCCTTTGATGGTGCAGGATACACTTTTTTAGAACAATCATTTGGAGCTATCACTACAATTGCAATATGTGCAGGGGGTGTCATGGGATTACCACTGGTGGTGTCCGACTATCGTCATAAAAAAATTCTAAAGAGGTTTAAAGTAACACCTATAAGTCCTGCTGTAATTTTAGCAGTGCAGGTAGTAATTTATGCATTTTATGCTATTGCTTCATTTATACTTGTTTATGTCACCGTAACGATTTTCTTTGGGTTTCGCTTCAATGGTTCCTGGCTCCAGTTTTTAGGTTCCTATTTCTTGGTAATGGGATCTATGTTTAGTATAGGCATTATGGTAGGAGGAATTGCTCCCAATTTAAAGACAGCAAGTGTTACAGCAAGTATATTATATTTCTCTATGTTGATTTTTTCAGGAGCAACGTTGCCCTATGAAATTATGCCAACAGCACTTCAAAAGTGTTCCAATATATTACCCTTAACACAAGGAATAAAGCTTTTAAAGGCGGCTTCACTTTGTTTGACGGTAGATAGTGTGATGATGCCCATTATTATAATGATTGCTCTTGGGGTAATATGTACTGGGGTAGCTCTTCAATTTTTCAAATGGGAATAAAAGTAAATACGTATTATTTCAGAAATGAGATTGGATTTTTTTAATGTACAATTCTAAGAAGGGATGTAGTAAAACTATATCCCTTGCTACTAAAACGGTGAACTGTACAATAATGGTGACTAATTTAAATTTATTTCACAATCTTCTTATATTGTTCATTAACAAGTGTATAAATTATCTTTGTTTTATTTTCGAAAAAGAACCGTATACGTACGTGGAGTTTTATGGATATTCATATGATGATTAATACTCTGTAACAAAAGATGATGAAATACCGTTTTAGAATAAATAAAATATTGAAAGCTATAAATTAATTGTTGAGAGCTTTAAAAAAAGATAAATTATAACAATAAAAGAAAGTTTGAAATTGTTGTAAAATGTATTCAACAACTTTTGAAGAAGCGGAAATAGAGCTAGTTGGCAAGTAAGAATTAGAATTTGAAGGTATAAATTATTTCGTTCATGATTACGAAGAAGAAGCTATAAGCTTCTCTCAGATATTAAAATTTTAACATTTATTCAACAGTAAAATGAAGAGAGCAATATACTCAATGAAAAGGAAATATTTTTTAGCCCTTACTTGATAGCGGTTATGTATCAAGGATAGTAAAGAAGACAATAGAAAAATTAAATAAAGAGTTAACGCAATCGGATTAAAGACAGATGCATAAGTTTCTATATAATTGTTTGGGGGGGTATGCATTTGATAGAAAATTGTATTGGTAAGAAAAAAATTTGAAATATTTGCTATTATAGAGAGAAACACAAAATTATTTACACGCCCTAACTATCCAAAATATCAAGTATTTCATAGAATCTAAAAATCCTGTTACGTTTTCTATCATTCACAAAGATTTTATTTGAAGACAATAATTTTTGTACATGTAAATTAGCTGTGCTGTGACTGATATCTAACGAATTCTGAATTTCATATACTAACATCTTATTAATTTTTTTCTTCTAATTAAATAACCTATTCCAACAATAATTAACTCTACAATTAATATATATAATGCAGCTTCTATTCTATCCCTAGGAAAAATGATTAATACAACTATGCCTATAATGGCAAATATAAATTTTTTATTACTAGTCATATGTCTACCTCATATTTTAAACAAATAAATTAAGTAAGAAAATCACACGTAACAGGTCTAAATTACTTTGTTTTACTTAATCATACTAAAATACTTTTCATAATCTATAGAGCCTACAACAGTATAATTTTTCCCATTAACCATGACATATTCATTATCAGTAATACATAACTTGACTTTATTATCCTTATCACTAACACATATAGAATATTTATATCCATTAAGAAAATCATCTTTAAATTCTATTAAAAAATAATCTTCTATGTCATCAATAAATCTATTTATAACTTCTTGATCCTCAGTTTCTTTTTTATCTCCTGTAGTACCATCCATTATACTTAGTTTTTTATAAAGCTTTGCATCTTGTTTTAATATAGTAGAAAGTTTAACTATATTTTCATCTTCAGTAGTACAACTAATGAGAAAACTTGTTAACAACAAAATAATTAAAATAATTAATATTTTTTTCATACTATACAACTCCTAAAGAAAATATACTTCATTACATAAAAAGCTTAATATTATATAGAGTAATCTAAAGGCACAAATATTCTAAGCACATCATAACATATATGCTATAATATGTAAAATAAACTATTGATGAATTTATATTAAGTAAATGAAATGCCATCAATCCTGTAGATCCAGTTACTGCAAGAATCCAAAAACCTAATGCTATAGAATAAGCTTTATCTCCTAAAGATGATACAAGTTGGCCTTGTAATAAAAGAATAAAGTTATTATTCCAAAGCTCGTTTTCATTACTTTTTTCTTTTGAGAATTAAACTTTAGTTTTAATTATATTCATGACTATTCTCCTTATAATATTATTTTTATAGATAACTAAACTTAAGGCTTAAGATATATAATGCAATTCTTAATTCTAAGTTTTTTAATTCTGTAAAACATGTCTAATATCCTTAACAAATATTTCAACACAATTAATTGTAATCAACCACCATTATTAGAAAATATTAACCTAATATATAAATCATTAGTAATATAATACATAATCTAATATTTTATTTTTTTATATTAAAAAAAGGTTGAATTAAATAGAAAAATACTATAAAATTAATACTATAATTTACAAATATAAAAAAAAATTAAAAATGTAGAATTAAGAAGAATAACATAAAAAAAAAGTAAATTAAAACAATAAATATACAATAATACATAATATGTATTTTAGTTTCTGTGTATGTAACATATATTACAAAAATTATTTATTTCGATATACACTACTATAAATTTACTACCTTAGAAAAAATCAATAGTATAAAAGTTGCAAGAAATAAAATATGTAATTGTATTTAATATTTGATTATATATCACATTTTTATGTTTGATTTTTCAAATCTATAGAAGGAAGAAAAGGTATATGAGAAGATCAGAAAAAATAGATAGAAAAGATATAGACGATATAATTGCATTGACACCTATGCAAAAAGGTATGCTATTCCATTATCTGAAGAATCCAAAAAGTGACGAATATTTTGAACAGCTTTGTTTGGGAATATATGCAAATGTGCAGTTTAACTTTTTTCAAAAAGCTTGGGAGTTTGTTGTGGAAACAAATGAAATGTTAAGAACTTTATATCGTTGGGAGAAGTTAGAAAAACCAATTCAAATAATATTAAAACAGCATAGTTTAAGAATTAATTTAAATGATATTTCGAATGAAGTTGATGAAAACAAGGAAAAATTATTACAAAAAATTAAAACTGAGGATAGGAAAAAAAATTTTAATTTGAGTAGTGTTCCGTTTAGAGTGACTTTATGTAAGACTACAGAAGATAAGTATCAAATGATAATAAGCAATCATCATATATTATATGATGGGTGGAGTACTGGAATTATTCTTAAGGAATTTTTTAAGGCTTATAACGATTTATTAGTTGGAAAACAATTAATACATCCAAGAAAAAATAGATTTAGAGAATTTGTTAAGTGGATTGAAAACCAAGATAGAAGCAAGGAAGAGATATATTGGAAAGAATATCTAAAGGGGTTCAATGGAAAAAGTAGTTTTTCTTTAGATTCAGGAAAAGAAAAGGCTGATAGAAGATTTGGACAATATACTTATAAATTTTCTAAAAAGTTGACAAAAAAAGTATTGAATTTTGCAAAGGAAAAAAAGCTTACTTTAGCAGCTTTACTCTATAGTTCATGGGGGATATTGTTACAAAGATATATAAATAGTGAGGATGTAGTTTTTGGTACTGCTATTTCAGGAAGAAATGTAGAAATAAGTGGCATAGATAATATTGTTGGACTATTTGTTAATACATTACCATTAAGAATTAATACTAGTAATGATATTAATGTTTTACAATTATTAAAAAATGTTACTATGTCGATGCATGAAAGAGAAAAATATGAAGCAACATCATTAGTAGATATAAAAAAATATTGCGGCATAAATAGGAAAGGAAACATATTTGATTCTCTTTTAGTAATAGAAAATTATCCATTAGATAGTTTTATAACTAATCAAAAAAATGTTTTAACAGTAAACGATTATTCAATATTTGAAAGAACAAATTTTGATTTAACAATAAGCGTTACTACATTAAAAGACATTGATATAACTTATTATTTCAATAAAGCTGTATTTAGTGATGAAATTATATTAAAGATTTCACAACATTTTGAGATGATTGTTAAAAATATTACAAATTATCCGGAGAAAAAAGTGGATGAAATAGATATGTTGACTAATTTTGAAGAAGAGCAGATATTAAATGGCTTTAATAACACCGGAACAAACTTTCCAAAAAATAAGACAATAAAAGTTCTGTTTGAAGATCAGGCAGAAAAAACACCAGAAGGTATTGCTGTCATATATGAAGATACTCAATTAACATATAAAGAATTAAATGAAAGAGCAAATCAAGTTGCAAGAGTATTGAGGGAAAAAGGTATAGGACCTGATAATATAGTTGGAATAATAATAGAAAAATCTTTAGATATGGTAATTGGGATAATAGGTATATTAAAAGCTGGAGGAGCATATCTGCCTATTGATCCAAATTGTCCTAAAGATAGAATAGAATTTATGCTCATAGAGAGTGATGTAAGTCTATTATTAACAACTAAAAAAGTAGCAAAGCAAACAGGACTAAATAAAGAGTCTGTATACATAGATGATGAGGATATTTATAAAAATGATAAAACAAATCTTATATGTCTAACAAAACCTAACAATTTAGCATATGTAATTTATACATCTGGTACAACGGATAGACCCAAAGGGGTAATGATAGAACACAAAAATGTTGTGAGATTGATGTTCAATGATAATTTTTTATTTGATTTTAATAGCAGTGATGTGTGGACAATGTTTCATTCATATTGTTTTGATTTTTCGGTATGGGAAATGTACGGAGCATTGCTATATGGTGGAAAATTGATTTTGATACCAGAGTTGGTATCAAAAGATCCTTTGAGTTTTTTGGAAATACTAAAAGAAGAAGGAGTAACAGTATTAAACCAGACGCCCTCAGCATTTTATAATCTGATAAATGAGGAACTAAAGTATAGTGAGGCTAATTTGAATATGAAATACGTTATTCTCGGAGGAGATGCTTTAAAACCGATAAAACTTAAGATGTGGAAAGATAAATATCCTAAAACAAAAATAATAAATATGTATGGAATAACAGAGACTACTGTACATGCTACATTTAAGGAGATAAGCTATAAAGAAATCAAATCGAATATAAGTAATATAGGAAAACCTATACCGACTTTGAGGGCATATATAATGAATCATAAATTTAAAATACTACCTATAGGAGTGCCTGGAGAATTATATATTGGAGGAGAGGGTATAGCAAGAGGATATTTAAACAGACCCAATTTAACTAAAGAAAAATTTATTGAAAACCCATATAAAAACGGTGAGAGAATATATAAATCAGGAGATTTAGTTAGATTATTATCTAATGGAGAAATGGAGTATTTAGGAAGAATAGACAATCAAGTAAAGATAAGGGGATATAGAGTAGAACTTGGCGAAATAGAGAATAGTCTTTTAAAACATAAAAAAATAAAGGAAGCAGTAGTTATAGAAAGGGAGGACGAAGAAGGAAATAAATATTTATGTGCTTATGTAGTATCAGACAAAGAATTTACAGTAACAGAGATTAGGAAGTTTCTATCAAAAAGATTGTCGGATTATATGATACCATCATATTTTATATACATAGAAAAAATACCCATTACGACAAATGGAAAAATAGATAGAGAAGCATTATTAAAACTAGATATAGATACAAATACTTCAGTAGAATATGAAGCGCCAAGAAATGATATAGAAGAAATATTGCTAAAGATATGGCAAGAAGTTCTGTCAATAAATAGAGATATAGGAATAAATGATAACTTCTTTGAAATAGGAGGAGACTCAATAAAGGCGATACAAATATCAGCAAGATTACAAAAGTATAATTTAAAAATAGAGGTTAAAAACATATTTAAGTATCCTACGATAAAACAGTTAAGTTTTTATGTGAAAGATATAATGATAAAAACAGAGCAAAGTTTAATAACAGGTTATGTAAATTTGACTCCTATACAAAAGTGTTTTTTTCAAAAGAACATAACAGATATGCATCACTGGAATCAATCGGTAATGTTATATAGAGAAGAAGGCTTTAAAGAAGAAATAATTAAAAAAGCATTTAGAGAGATAGAAAAACACCACGATGCTTTAAGAATAGTATATAAGAAAAGGGGGAAGAAAGTTAAACAGATAAATCGAGGATTAGAAAGGGATTTAATAGATATTGAGGTGTATGACTTAGGAGTAGAGTATGAAAAGTCAATAGAAGAGAGGGCAAATAGGATACAAGGTAGTATAGATTTATATAAAGGATCATTAGTTAAGCTAGCTTTATTTAAGACAGAGAGGGGCGATTATTTACTAATAGTTATACATCACTTAATAATAGATGGGGTGTCATGGAGAATATTATTTGAAGATTTCACAACTGTATATGAACAAATAGAAAATGGACATGCTATAAACCTTCCATTAAAAACAACATCCTTTAAAGAGTGGGCACAAAGACTAAGTGAATATTCAAAAAACAAGGAATTACTAAAAACTACAAGATATTGGAGTGATATAGAATCAATAGATATACTACCTTTACCTATGGACGATAAAGCTATAGATAACAAATTAAAAGATAGTAATAATATATTTATACAGTTATCAAAGGAAGAAACAGAAAATTTACTAGGAGAAGTAAATAAAGCATATAATACGGAAATAAATGATATATTACTTTCAGCTATAGGAGTAACTATAAAGGAATGGACGGGACATAATAAAGTATTAATAAATGTAGAAGGACATGGTAGAGAAGAAATAATAGAGAATGTAGATATAACAAGGACAATTGGATGGTTTACATCACAGTATCCAGTAGTGATAGACATGAATAAATCAGATGAGTTAGCCTATGTAATAAAGAATACTAAAGAAACTTTAAGACGCATACCTAACAAAGGGATAGGGTATGGGATACTAAAATATATGACTCCAAAGGAGTATAAGGAAGAAATAAACTTCAAATTAGTACCTGAGATTAATTTTAATTATTTAGGACAAATTGATGCAGATATTAATAACAACCTATTTGAGATGTCAAATATTTCAGCAGGTAACGCTATGAGTATTAACTCTGAAAGATGTTACACATTGGATATAGGAGGAGTAATTTCTAAAGGAGTATTGAATATAAGAGTTAATTATAATTATCATCAATATAAAAAAGAAACAATTTTTCAATTAGTTAACATGTACAAGAAAAATTTACAGAGAATCATTAATCATTGTACAAATAAAGAAGATACAGAAAAGACCCTTAGTGATTTTACTTCTTATGACCTTGATGAATTAGAGGTAGATAAAATTTTTGATTCTATAAAAGACATAACTATAGAATAAATTTGATAAACTATATATTAAAATTACATATATTTACACTCTTGCTCTCAAAACATTGAGAATGTAAAGAATTATCTTACGAAATTAGAATGTAAAGTTTGTATTCAATTTAATATAGTTATATTTGACAATATAAATGTAGAAGAAGGAGCGGTATATAGTATGCTTAAAAAAAGTGATATAAAGGATATTTATTCTCTTTCTCCGATGCAGGAAGGCATGCTTTTTCATTATATAATGGATAAAACATCAACTGCATACTTTGAACAAACTGTTATTGGGATAGAGGGTACTCTGGATGTAGATTTGGTTGAAAAAAGCTTCAATAAATTAATTGAAAAATATGATGTATTAAGAACTATATTTATTTATAAAGGAACGAAAAAACCTAGACAAGTTGTAATAAAAAAAAGAAAAGCAAAGATATCTTTTAATGATATTTCGCATCAAGAAGAGAATAAAAAAGCCAAATTCATTGAAGCTTTTAAAGAAGAAGACAGAAAAAAGGGCTTTGATTTAGAAAAAAATGTACTCATGAGGATATCAATAATCAAGATCCAAGAAGAGGGTTATAAACTGATATGGAGTCATCATCACATCATAATGGATGGATGGTGTTTGGGAATTATAGTAAAAGACTTTTTGGAGTTTTATATAAAGCTAAAGAATGGAGAAAGTATCTATTTAGAATCTATGATACCTTACAGCACCTATATAAAATGGCTGGAGAAAAAAGATACTGTAGTGGGAGCAACTTACTGGCGGAAATACCTTAAGAAGTATGAAAATAAGGCAGTTGTTCCTAAATTAAAGAAAATTAAAGAAAATAGATCTATGCGAGATGAATATTGTTTCCAAATTAATGAGGAGTTTACACAAAGACTACAGAGTATCGCAAAGAAAAATGAAGTAACAATCAATACAATGTTTGAAGCAGTATGGGGAATTTTGCTTAGTAAATATAATAATACAGAAGATGTAGTATTTGGTTCAGTAGTTTCTGGTAGACAAGCAGAAATACCTGAAATAGAGACTGTTGTAGGATTATTTATAAATACCCTACCGGTAAGAATTAAATACAAAGAAGAAGATACATTTATCAACTTAATAAATAAAATACAGGATGAGGACGTTAAATCTAAAGAATATGACTATATTCCTTTAGCAGAAATACAATCATATAGTGAATTAAGACAGCATTTGATTAATCATATAATTGTATTTGAGAATTATCCTATAGAAGAAAACCTAACGAGTCTACATAGTAAAGATAAGTTAGGATTCACTATAAAGGATGTAAAAAGTAGTGAACATACTAATTATGATTTTGAAATTTTTGTGATACCTGGAAAAATAATGAATATAAACCTTAGATATAATTCAGGAGCCTATGATTATGAAACTATAAATAGAATAGTTATACATATATTAAATATAGTAGAGCAAATTTCAGCTGATGAAAATATAAATGTAAAGGACATAAAAATACTTACAGAGGGAGAAGAAAAAAAGTTTTTATATGAATTTAACGATACAAAGACAGATTATCCAAGGGATAAGACAATACAAGAGCTTTTTGAGGAGCAGGTAGAGAGAATGCCTGATAAAATAGCAATAACATGTGAAGATAAAAAACTAAGTTATAGAGAACTTAATGAAAAAGCAAATGGAGTTGCAAAGGTACTGAGAGATAAGGGAGTAAAAGCAGATACTATAGTCGGAATAATGGTAGAAAGATCCTTGGAAATGGTAACAGGGCTAGTAGGGATATTGAAGGCAGGAGGAGCATATTTACCAATAGATCCAGAATATCCTAAAGATAGAATTAATCATATGCTTGAAGATAGCAATACAGACATATTACTTACCCAAAGGAGATTAACAAATATACTTGAGTTTTCAGGAGAGATAATAGACTTAGAAGATAATGACATATATATAGGTAAAAGTAGAAATTTAGAAGTAATTAATAGAGCTAAAAACCTCGCATATGTAATATATACTTCAGGGTCAACTGGGAAACCTAAAGGAGTTATGGTTGAACATAGAAATGTTAGTAATTTTATAAGTGGGATAACAAATAAAATACAATTATCAGCAGAAAAAACTATACTTGGATTGACCTCAATTTCTTTTGATATATTTGTGCTAGAAACTATTGTACCTTTAATAAAAGGAATGAAAGTTGTAATAGCAAGTAAAGAACAGCAAGAGGATCCTAGGTTATTTAAACAAGTCATTATAAAAAATGATATTAACATATTACAAGTAACACCTTCTAGATTTAAGGCATTGATTTCAGATTGGGGTAATTGGAAATATCTAAATAGATTAAAAGAATTAATAGTTGGGGGAGAAGACTTTCCAAAAGAATTACTAAATAATATAAAAAATAAATTACATGTAAAAGTATATAACCTATATGGGCCTACAGAAACAACAGTTTGGTCAACTATAAAAGACTTAACAGATGAGACAGAAATAAACATAGGAAAACCCATAGCTAATACAAGGATAGATATATTGGATAAGTATGGAAATCAACAACCAATAGGAGTGGCAGGAGAATTATGTATAAGTGGAGACGGAGTGGCAAGGGGATATTTAAACAGATCAAAAATTACTATGACGAAGTTTGTAGACAATCCATTTATGCCTGATGTAAGAATGTATCGAACAGGAGATCTTGCAAGATGGCTTCCATGCGGAAACATAGAGTTTTTAGGTAGGATAGACAATCAAGTAAAGATAAAGGGATATAGAATAGAACTAGGAGAGATAGAAAATAATCTTTTACAACATGAAAAAATAAGAGAAGCAGTAGTTATAGTAAGAAAAGATGGAATTGAAGATAAATACTTGTGTGCATATATAGTATCAGATAAAGAGTTTACAACAACAGAGCTTAGGACATATTTATTAAAGCAACTACCAGGTTACATGATACCATCATACTTTATGCAGTTAGAAAGAATTCCTCTAACTCATAATGGTAAGATAGATAGAAAGACATTAGAAAAATTAGATATAAATATGACTACAGGAGTAGAATATGAAAGGCCACGGAATGAAGTAGAGACACGTCTTATAGATATATGGAGGAATGTGCTTAATGTAGATAAGATAGGTATTGATGATAACTTCTTTGACTTGGGAGGTCATTCCCTAAGAGCTACAATTCTTATGGCTAAGATACATAAAGAGTTAAATATAGAAATTCCCCTAAAAGAGATATTTACAAATTTAACTATAAGAGAACTTGCGCAATATATAGAAGAATTAGAAGAAAGTGTATATTTATCTATAGAACCTATAGATGAAAGAGAATATTATCCACTATCATCAGCCCAAAAGAGACTATATACATTACAACAGTTTGACTTAGAAGAGACAAGCTATAATATGACTGGAGCAATAACTCTAGAAGGAATAGTTAATAAAGATAAAATACAAAAAGCGTTTGATCAACTGATAAAAAGGCACGAAGCTTTAAGAACATCTTTTAAAATAGTAAATGGTGAACCAGTTCAGATAATCCATAAAAATATAAAATTTACAATAGATTACATGACTGTAAAAGAAAAAAAGGAAAAGGAGGACAAAATAAAGTATTTTATAGAACCTTTTGATTTAAGTAGATTACCACTATTGAGAGTTGGACTAATAAAGGTAGATGAGGAAAAGCATGTATTAATCTTTGATATGCATCATATAATATCAGACGGAGTATCAATGACATTACTTATAAAGGAGTTTATGGAGTATTACTCAGGAAAAGAACTAGAGAAGCTTATAATACAATATAAAGATTATGCTGTATGGCAAAAAGAAATATTAAGTAAAGATTTACTGAAAAAGCAAGAAGAATATTGGTTAGAGAGATTCAAAGGTGACATACCGGTACTTAATATGCCAACAGATTTTCAAAGACCACCAATACAAAGTTTTATTGGAGATAGGATAAATTTCAAAGTTAACAAAAAACTAACAAATGAATTATTTAAAATAGCAAGGGGAAATAAAGCATCATTGTATATGGTGTTACTTGCAGCCTATAATATATTACTTCATAAATATACAGGACAAGAAGACATAGTTGTAGGTTCGCCAATAACAGGTAGGACTCATGCAGATTTACAGAATGTAGTAGGAATGTTTGTAAATACATTAGCAATGAGAAATTATATAACTGGAACCAAAACATTTAAAGAATTATTGTCTGAAGTAAAAGAAAATGCACTTAAGGCATATGAAAATCAAGACTATCAATTTGAAGACTTAGTAGAGAAACTGTCCCTAACGAGAGATATTAGTAGAAATCCTTTATTCGATACAATGTTTGTGCTTCAAAATATGGAAAGTGAGAGTTTGAAAATAGATGGACTAAGAATAGAGCCAGTTGAGGTTGAAAATAAAACAACTAAGGCTGATATTATATTTAATACATTAGAAGTAGAAGAAGAATTGCAGTTTAATGTACAATATTCT
>NZ_LOHE01000012.1 GCF_001559865.1 Abyssisolibacter fermentans | reverse complement strand
ATTTAAATTTCTTTTTGAGTAAAAAATATATCCTTATGGGTACATTACTCCGATTATTATCGTTACCAAAATAAAACATTCTAATACATGCATAACATAGAAATAATTGGAGATAATAAATATGAGTACTAGCACTAGACAAATTTAATTCAAATTTCAAATATTTTTGTCAGTTTAGAGTGAAATTTTTTCTCTAAAAGCACAAAGTTAATTATATTCTCTCTACAAGATTTATTTCACCTTCATTTACTTTGTTTATATATTCATCAAAACTACATCTTCCCCATGAACTGTATAGTTGAGAATATATATTGTGATTCATTTGAATAATTCTCCTTTGTAAGTTTTTCGTCAAACTTAACGATATAAGAGAAATTCAAATGAATCATTTTTTAATTCCCAAAAATTCTCTTTTAGGCATTTTATTTTACAACTTAATAAGTTTTAATTCTCTCAGGTAATTTATTTTTATAATCCTTTAACAAATTTTTTATATATGAATATTATAAAATAATCCCTGATTATTCATATAACTCCCGATAATATGCTGTATAGTTCTGAATTATAAGATTTCAGTGAATTCGAAGGCATACCGAGTGGTATGTCGAGAATTTAATGGACTTCTTATAATCATGAGCAGAGAACTAAAACCTGTGATTTTATGTGAATCGCTTATTCATTCGAAGAATGAGGTTCATTTATAAAAGGTATTTAATTTTCTATGAATAATCTGGGATAATCAATATTTAAAGATGGAGTGATCGTATGAGTTTTATATCTAAAGTAACATCTGATAGATTAAATAATTCAAAATTTTCCAAATATAAATTTGAAGAAATTAAAAGTTTAAAAAAGAAACTCATATCAATGTACCCAAATAAAAAAATAATAGATATGGGTATAGGCGAACCAGATAATAAAGCAGATATTAATATAATAGATATTTTATCAAAGGAAGCTGTTAAAACAGAAAACAGAGGATATGCTGACAATGGAATACAAGAATTTAAGCAAGCTGCTTGTAAATATTTAAGTAATGTTTATAACCTAAAAAATATTGATAGTAATACTGAAATATTACACGGGATAGGTACTAAATCAATACTATCAATGCTTCCACTATGTTTTATAAATCCTGGAGATTATTCTTTGGTAACTACCCCTGGATATCCCATAATCGCTTCCCATACTAAGTACTTAAATGGTAAAGTTTTCAACTTACCTCTATATGATTACAATGATTTCTATCCAAATTTTAATGCAGTACCAGAAGACATATTATATAAAACTAAACTTCTATATATAAACTATCCTAATAATCCAACCGGTCAAGTACCTACTGTTAAGTTATATAATCAAATAGTCTCACTTGCACATAAATACGAATTTGTAGTGATTTCTGATGCTGCGTATGCACCGCTTGTATTTGATGGGTTAAAACCTCTGAGTTTTTTATCTGTAGATGGTGCTAAGGAAGTAGGCATTGAAATTCATACTTTAAGTAAAGCTTTTAATATGACTGGCTGGCGTTTAGCATTTGCTGCGGGTAATAAAGAAATAATAAATCTATATTCAAAGGTTAAAAACAATACTGACTCAGGTCAATTTATACCTATACAAAAAGCTGGTATATATGCTCTGGGGCATCCTGAATTAACCAAAGAAACCTGCATCAAATACTCTAGAAGACTTGATATGCTTACTGAGGTTCTACAACAAATCGGATTTAAGGTTAAAAAACCTAAGTCAACTTTTTATTGTTATGTACCAATTCCTAAAGGTACTAAAAATGGTATTACATTCACAAGCGCTATGGATGCATTTAAATATATATTAGAAAATGCCTTCATATCGACTGTCCCTTGGGATGATGCAGGGGCATTTCTTAGATTTTCTGTAACGTATACTGCTGATAGTATAGAAGAAGAAAAAGCTATAATGAATTCATTAAAAGAAAGGCTAGAAAGCTTGGAGTTGGTATTTTAAACAGAGAATAGATATATAATATATATAAATGAAACTCCTACTCAC
>NZ_LOHE01000011.1 GCF_001559865.1 Abyssisolibacter fermentans | reverse complement strand
GGTAATATAAATTAATCTGTGCTTTTAGAAATAAAACGCTCTAATCTGGCAATAATCAAAATATAACCAGAAGGGAGCGTTTTTTTATGAGTACTTTACCAAAAGAAGTATTAAGAGAAATGATTACACAAGGTAATTTGAAAACAGCAGGAGATCTTCATAGCTATCTAAAGGATATGTTTAAAGATGCACTTCAAGAAATGCTAGAAGCTGAATTAGAAGTGGAATTAGGTTATTCAAAAGGAGATAAGAAAAATAAACAGACAAAAAACCGTAGGAATGGATATACAGAAAAAACAGTGAAAACACAATATGGTGAATTGCCGTTAGAAGTACCTCGAGATAGAAATGGCGATTTTGAGCCAGTTGTTGTTCCAAAGAATAAAAGAAACATATCAGGTATAGAAGAAAAAGTAATATCTCTTTATGCAAGAGGGATGTCAACGAGAGATATACATGAACAAATAAATGAAATATACGGCATAGAAATGTCTGCAGAAATGGTAAGTAAAATTACCGATACAATAATACCTCAAATTAAAGAGTGGCAAAATAGACCGTTAGAATCTGTTTATCCATTCATATTTATGGATGCTATACTTTACAAAGTTAGAGAAGATGGTCAAATAAGAAGCAAAGCAGCCTATATAGTTCTTGGCGTTAATTTAGATGGTTTTAAAGACATATTAGGTATCTGGATTGGAGAAAATGAAACGTCTAAGTTTTGGCTAGGAGTGCTTAATGATTTGAAAAATAGAGGCGTAGACGATGTTTTAATGTTTTGTGTTGATGGGCTAGCCGGTCTAAAAGAAG
>NZ_LOHE01000010.1 GCF_001559865.1 Abyssisolibacter fermentans | reverse complement strand
ATTCTTATTGTATCATTTATATGGGATAGGAATAAGTTTGTGGTTTGAGAGATATGATAATTTATAGTGATGATTTTTTGGCTAGCGTGAGCTAGCTGTTTTTTATGTTTAAAATTGTTTAAGTTGTATTAGAATGTTGTATTTTGAAAGTTAGGGTGTTGCAGGAATTTTATAATAGGTATATAATTTATTTTGTAATAATGGATTATGTTGGCGAGGTAAATTTATTAATGTCTATGATGTAAAACTAATCGGAGACGTTCATTGGAATCGAGAAGAGACAAGTATACAAGATATAAACTATTTATTAAAGAAAGAAGGGAAATATATGTCCATATGAATTACCATATACAAATTGGGAGACAATGTTTTATTCTATTTAGATTTTAAAAATTTAAAAAACTAACAAAATAGTATAATTAGGAGGGATATTATGAATTTGTATGAAACACCAGCATTGTTTAATCAAAACATGTCTAAAGAACAACAGGATAAATTCATGTATTTTTATAAGGGAGTATTTAGTGGATACAATATTACTACAATTCATGATTGTTCAATTGGTGCTGGAGGAAGCACTTTACCTATATCCAAGTTAGGATATAAAGTATCAGGCTCCGATTTAAGTGAGACTTTGTTGAATAAAGCAAAAGAAAATTTTAAAGAAGCAGGTTATGACGTGGAACTTATTACATCAGATTTTAGAAGTTTAGATAAAAATTTGAATAATACGTATGATTGCATAATATCTACGGGAAATTCATTACCTCACATAAAAAATGAAGAAGTAGAACATTTTATAAAACAAATGTATTCAAAAATAAACGAAAATGGATTGTTATATATAGATATTAGGAATTGGGACAAACTATTAAATGAAAGACCAATTTTTAATGAAAAAGATCCTTTTGTTATGACAGAAAAACAACATACAAGTTTATATTTAATATATGATTGGCATGATGATTGTTCAGTAGATTTTGTTTTTGCGACATCCACTGATAGATGTGGAAAACATGATAATACAATATTTGTAACTGCACCTACTTATTATCCTTTGGAATATAAAAAATATGAAAAGATGCTAAATGATAATGGATTTAAAATTATAAAATGTTTTGATGTTGATTATTTGTGGTCTAGTTTTCATAAAGATGAAAATAAAACTGGTGATTTTAAAAAAGATTTTAATAATATTAATTGGTATTCTATACTTGCTCAGAAAATATAACAATCTCAGTATTATTCTTAGGTTTATCCACTTCATCATATAACAACGTGTTCACGCAAGATGCTAATTATCGAGGATAATGAAGTAAGGAATAACAAAAATCATATTTTGAATTCTATCAATAAAATATGGAAACTGTACTAATGATTAGAATAATAGTTATTAGGATATATTAAATACTAAAATGATTGATTTGAAAAAGTAAATAGAGTAATATAATCTTAATAAGAATATTTTTAGTAAATATAAGTTTGGAGTGAGTATATTGAATGAATATTCAGAATTAGAATTATCAAGAATGACACTTAACGATATTAAGTTTAAATTTGAATTAGTTAATTTAGCTCTTAAAAATGATGGAAAAGACTAGAAATATATACACTAGGTGGTGCAGGGGCTTTATTAGCAGGTTATTTTACAAGATATACTCATGATATAGATTATATGGATTTAAAATATCAAGCATGGCAGGGTAAATATCTTGATTTATTGGGTACTCAAACAGATATTCTAGAGTTTAGTCATACGACTGTTTCACCGACATATAAAAATCGCGCCAAAATTGTTTACAATGGGGAAAATCTAAAAGTATATGTATTATCTAAAGAAGATATTGTAGTATCTAAATTATGTAGTTATGCAGAAAAAGATAAGAAAGATATTGATATCCTTATGAAAACAATAAACAAACAAGAATTATTGGAAATAATAAAAGAAGTTAAAAATGATATTAATAGTAGAGTCCCTAAGATAAAAGAGCAATTTCTGCAAAATTTAGAAATACTTATAAAGGAGTATTCCTTAATATTGGAGTGATAAATATGTATAGTTTATTTTTAAGAAATATTGAAGGTTTTAAGTATATAGTAGAAAAAGATTCTTATACAGATAAATGCTTCAGACCTATAGAACTTCTAGGAAATACTAAGGAGTTTATTAATAATAAGAGACGCAATACTAAACTTTATCAGAATTCAAAAGTAATAATTAATGAGATAGATAAACTTAAACATACTAAAAAATATCATCGAGCGGGAGTGTTATTAAGAGAATTAGAAGGAGAAGGAATAATTTTTGATAACAAACCTATAGAAATTGTGTTAGAGGAGGATGTACTATCTGAGCAGATATCATTGTTGTGGCAGTGTATGTTTTTTAACTATGTATTAATATAATTTATAGAAATTTTATTAGGTAAGTATGAATCTTTTTTGGTCATTATGAATATTGGAAAAGTAAAACAACATGGAAACAGTGTTATTTTGATATAAAGTAGAATTAAGAGTATGAAGAAATTGAAAACATTAGGTTAAAGAAATAACATAAAAGCTCAGAGATGAATTTGTTTCTGAGCTTTTTCTACGGCTTAAGGGTAATATAAATTAATCTGTGCTTTTAGAAATAAAACGCTCTAATCTGGCAATAATCAAAATATAACCAGAAGGGAGCGTTTTTTTATGAGTACTTTACCAAAAGAAGTATTAAGAGAAATGATTACACAAGGTAATTTGAAAACAGCAGGAGATCTTCATAGGATATGTTTAAAGATGCACTTCAAGAAATGCTAGAAGCTGAATTAGAAGTGGAGTTGGGTTATTCAAAAGGAGATAAGAAAAATAAACAGAAAAAAAACCGTAGGAATGGATATACAGAAAAAACAGTGAAAACACAATATGGTGAATTGCCGCTAGAAGTACCTCGAGATAGAAATGGCGATTTTGAGCCAGTTGTTGTTCCTAAGAATAAAAGAAATATATCAGGTATAGAAGAAAAAGTAATATCTCTTTATGCAAGAGGGATGTCAACGAGAGGTATACATGAACAAATAAATGAAATATACGGCATAGAAATGTCTGCAGAAATGGTAAGTAAAATTACCGATACAATAATACCTCAAATTAAAGAGTGGCAAAATAGACCGTTAGACTCTGTTTATCCATTCATATTTATGGATGCTATATATTACAAAGTTAGAGAAGATGGTCAAATAAGAAGCAAAGCAGCCTATATAGTTTTTGGCGTTAATTTAGATGGATTTAAAGACATATTAGGTATCTGGATTGGAGAAAATGAAACGTCTAAGTTTTGGCTAGGAGTGCTTAATGATTTGAAAAATAGGGGCGTAGACGATGTTTTAATGTTTTGTGTTGATAGGCTAGCCGGTCTAAAAGAAG
>NZ_LOHE01000009.1 GCF_001559865.1 Abyssisolibacter fermentans | reverse complement strand
TACTATAATGAAAAGTGATAATGAGGAGGAATAAAAATGGCAAAGGCAAAATTTGAAAGAAATAAGCCACATGTTAACATTGGAACAATAGGTCACGTAGACCATGGTAAAACAACATTAACAGCAGCTATAACAAAAGTTTTAAATGAAAGACTTGGAACTGGAGAATCAGTAGCATTTGATAATATAGATAAAGCTCCAGAAGAAAGAGAAAGAGGAATAACAATATCAACAGCACACGTTGAGTATGAAACAGAGAACAGACATTATGCACACGTTGACTGCCCAGGCCATGCTGACTACGTTAAAAACATGATAACAGGAGCAGCACAAATGGACGGAGCAATCTTAGTATGTTCAGCAGCAGATGGTCCAATGCCACAAACAAGAGAGCATATACTATTATCAAGACAGGTAGGAGTACCAGAAATCGTAGTATTCTTAAACAAAGCAGATATGGTAGATGACGAAGAATTAGTAGAATTAGTAGAAATGGAAATAAGAGAATTACTATCAGAGTATGAATTTAATGGAGACGATACTAAAATAGTAGTAGGATCGGCATTAAAAGCATTAGAAGATCCATCAAGCGAATGGGGAGACAAAGTATTAGAGCTTATGGCAGCAGTAGACGAAGCAATACCAGAGCCAACAAGAGACACAGATCAACCATTCTTAATGCCAGTAGAGGACGTATTCTCAATCACAGGTAGAGGAACAGTTGCAACAGGAAGAGTAGAAAGAGGAGTTCTAAAAGTACAAGACCAAGTAGAAATAGTTGGATTAACAGACGAAAAAAGATCAGTAGTATGTACAGGAATAGAAATGTTCAGAAAGTTATTAGATGAAGGAAGAGCAGGAGATAACATCGGAGCATTATTAAGAGGAGTACAAAGAACAGAAATCGAAAGAGG
>NZ_LOHE01000008.1 GCF_001559865.1 Abyssisolibacter fermentans | reverse complement strand
AATATGCTGTAGGTTTCTGAATTAGAAGATTTCAGTGAATTCGAAGGCATACCGAGTTGGTATGTCGAGAATTTAATGGACATCTTCTAATCATGAGCAGAGAACTAAAATCTGTGATTTTATGTGAATCGCTTATTCATTCGAAGAATGAGGTTCATTTATAAAAGGTATTTAATTTTCTATGAATAATCTGGGATTATTTATCATTTTAGAAAATATAGGGAATGATATGATAACTTTGATAAAATAATGTGAATAAAATGAAATAAAAAATTTAAAGGTTATTTGGATATTATGGCAAATAAGTATTATAATTAGGTTAGTATTAAATATCTTAGTAATAATTATAGATAGAATAAATATTGCATAAATTATAAGACTAAAAGGAGTAATTAATAATGAATTATACATATATATTGCATTGTAATGATGGTACTTATTATACAGGTTGGACAGCAGACTTAAGGAAAAGGTTTGCCACACATAATAAAGGGAAGGCATCTAAGTATACTAGAGGGAGATTGCCTGTTAAATTAGTGTATTTTGAAGAGTATAAAACAAAAGTAGAAGCTATGAAAAGAGAATGTGAAATAAAAAAACTGACAAGAAAAGAGAAAGATGAATTAATTTTAAATATTGAGTGTAAAGATATAGAAAGGGTATTGAATGAAATTTAAATAAAAAACAATGTATGGAAATATTGTTTTTTATCTATTATGTTGATATTATTTACATGGAATAAAAAAATATTTAATAAAAAGAATATAATAACATTATTAACATATGTAGAAAAACAACGATATTTTATAGAATAGGCATAGAACTAAGATGTTGGAGTGATTACTCCTAGATATAAAATAGGAGTTTCATATTATAAAAATTACATTAATAAGGGGGATTTGGGGAAGTAAAATTAATACAAAAACTTTAGTATTATCAAAGTTTAGAAGGAGGTCGAGGAGTGAAATTAAAAAATCTTTTACTAGAAACAAAAGATGAAATTGGTATATTAAGTTTTAATAGACCAAAAACATTAAACGCATTAAATTCAGAAATATTGAGAGAACTAGATTTAGCAGTTGACGAAATAATATCAAATGATGAGATTAAAGTTTTAATATTAACAGGAGAAGGTAAAGCTTTTGTTGCTGGAGCAGATATAACTCAAATGAAAGGTTTGAATGCACAGCAAGGTAGAAATTTTGGAAAGCTTGGAGCAGATGTTTTTAGAAAAATTGAACTTATGGAAAAACCAGTTATAGCTGCTGTTAATGGTTTTGCGTTAGGTGGTGGCTGTGAATTGGCAATGTGTTGTGATATTAGGATTGCAGGAGAAAAAGCTAAATTTGGACAACCAGAGGTTGGGTTAGGTATTATACCGGGATTTAATGGCACCCTAAGACTTCCAAGAATAGTTGGTATTGCAAAGGCTAAAGAACTTATCTTTACTGGGGGAATGATAGATTCAGCTGAAGCTGAAAAAATAGGTTTAGTAAATAAAATTGTTAAGCAGGATCAACTTATGCAGGAAGCAATAAAAATGGCTAAATCTATAGCTAGCAATGCTCAAATAGCTGTTAAACATTCAAAAGTAGCAATAAATAGAGGGTTTGAAACAGATTTAGAAACAGCAATGGAGATAGAAAAAGACTTATTCGGACTTTGTTTTGCGACAGAAGATCAAGTAGAAGGTATGACAGCTTTTGTTGAAAAAAGAAAACCAAAATTTACAAATAAATAATTATTTAAAAATATTGGAGGTCGAATAATGAAAATAATGGTTTTAGGTACTGGAACTATGGGTTTAGGTATTGTTCAAGTACTTGCTCAATCTGGAAACGATGTAATAATGAAGAGTAGAAAAGAGGAATCATTGCAAAGAGGTGTTTCAATAATTACCAAAAACCTTGATAGAAGTGTAAAAAAAGAAAGAATAACTAATGAAGTAAAAAATGAAATTTTAAACAGAATTAAAACAACAACTGAAATAGATACTGCTAGAGATGTTGATTTAGTAATAGAAGCTGCTGTTGAAAATATGGAAACAAAGAAAAAAATATTTTCAGAACTAGATGAAATTTGTAAAGAAGATACAATATTAGCTACAAATACATCATCATTATCTATAACTGAAATAGCAAGTGCTACAAAGAGACCAGATAAAGTTATTGGAATGCATTTTTTCAATCCTGTTCCAGTTATGAAATTGGTTGAGGTTATTAAAGGTATAGCAACATCAGATGAGACTAAAAATAAAATATTAGATATGACTAAAAATCTTGGGAAAACACCTGTAGAAGTAGAAGAAGCTCCTGGATTTGTAGTAAATAGAATATTGATTCCTATGATTAATGAAGCAGTTGGTATATTGGCTGATGGAGTTGCAAGTGCAGAAGATATAGATGCTGCTATGAAACTAGGTGCAAATCATCCAATAGGACCATTGGCATTAGCTGACTTAATAGGAAATGACGTAAACTTAGCTATAATGGAAGTTTTATATAAAGAGTTTGGCGATCCTAAATATAGACCACATCCATTACTTAGAAAAATGGTAAAAGGTGGATTATTGGGAAGGAAAACTAAAAAAGGATTCTATGATTACACAAAATAATTAACTAGGGAGAATCTATTATAATTCACAAGTTACAGTGGATTACAATAATTAATATAATTTGTTAAGGATGATGATTATATTCATCCTTAACAAGAATAGCTTACTCAAGATAGAGTAAGCGTTTTCAAAATTGTGCACAGTATACATAATTTTTATAAATGTTCCAATTAATATATGGACAATATTAGAATTGAAAAATAGTAATTATTAAACAATAATTACTGTTTGTGATAAGTGTTAATAATTTATCATTAATATGAAAATTATAATCATTTAAATTTAAAATGAATTAAAGTTATAATTAGAATAGGTAGTTATAATTGAAGACATAAAAGGGTATAAGGAGGAAAAAATATGGATTTTCGTATTCCAAAAGAACATCAAATGTTGCAACAAATGTACAGGGAGTTTACTGAAACAGAAGTAAAGCCATTAGCTGAAGAGGTTGATGAAAAAGAAATGTTCCCTGTAGAAACAGTTAAAAAACTTGGTGAATATGGTTTCTTAGGCATCCCATTTCCTAAAGAATATGGTGGACAAGGTGGAGACAACTTAGCGTATGCTATGGCTGTTGAAGAATTAGCAAAAGCATGTGCAACTACCGCTGTTATAGTTTCTGCTCATACATCTTTATGTGCTGCACCAATTTATGAGCATGGAACTGAAGAACAGAAGCAAAAGTATTTAAAACCACTATTAACTGGTAAAATGTTAGGAGCTTTTGGTTTAACAGAACCTAATGCTGGAACAGATGCATCAGCTCAACAAACAAAAGCAGTTATAGATGGAGATTACTATATATTGAACGGTTCAAAAATATTCATAACAAATGCTGGTTATGCAGATGTATATATTATTATGGCTATGACTGATAAAAGCAAAGGTACAAGGGGTATATCTGCTTTTATAGTAGAAAAAGATTTTGAAGGGTTTAGTGTCGGGAAAAAAGAAGCTAAAATGGGGATCAAAGGTTCTGCTACTTGTGAGTTAATATTTGAAAATTGTAAAGTTCCAAAAGAGAACTTACTTGGCAAAATTGGCAAAGGATTTTCTATTGCAATGAAGACATTAGATGGAGGACGTATTGGTATTGCAGCACAGGCATTAGGAATTGCACAAGGTGCTATTGATGAAACAGTAAAATATACTAAAGAAAGAAAACAATTTGGAAGAAGTCTTGCTAAATTTCAAAATACACAATTCCAATTAGCTGATATGCAAACAGCTACTGATGCAGCTAGATTATTAGTTTATAGAGCAGCTAGAGCTAAAGATACACAAAAAATCTACAGTAATGAGGCTGCTATGGCTAAATTATTTGCAGCTGAAACGGCTATGAATGTTACAACTAAAGCAGTTCAGTTACATGGTGGATATGGTTATACAAGAGAGTATCCAATTGAAAGAATGATGAGAGATGCGAAAATAACTGAAATATATGAAGGAACTTCAGAAGTTCAAAGAATGGTTATTGCAGGAAATATGCTTAGATAGGGAGGTTGTAAAAGTGAAAATAGTTGTATGTATTAAGCAAGTTCCAGATACTACGGAAGTAAAATTGGATCCCAAAACAGGTACTCTTATTAGAGATGGAGTTCCAAGTATAATAAATCCAGACGATAAAAGCGGTCTTGAGGCTGCGCTTAAAATAAAAGATGAAATAGGAGCAGAAGTTACAGTAATTACAATGGGTCCACCACAAGCTGAAAAAGCTTTAATAGAAGCTTTGGCTATGGGTGCAGATAAGGCTATACTATTAAGCGATAGAGCCTTTGCTGGTGCTGATACTTGGGCTACATCAACAACAATAGCAGCGGCAATAAAGAATTTAGAGTATGATTTAATAATAGCTGGGAGACAAGCGATAGATGGTGATACAGCTCAAGTAGGTCCACAAATAGCTGAACATTTAAAACTTCCACAAGTTAGTTATGTTGAGGATTTAAAATTAGATGGAGATAGTTTAATATTAAAGAGAAAGTATGAAGATGGTTATCACAAACTAAAGGTTAAAACACCTTGCTTAATAACAACCTTGAGTGAGATGAACAAACCAAGATACATGTCAGTAAAAGGCGTATTTAATGCGTATAGAGAAAAAGAAATAATAAAATGGAGCTTAGCTGACATAGAAGTAGATACAAATAATATTGGATTAAAAGGTTCGCCAACAAAAGTTAAAAAATCTTTCACAAAAGGTGTTAAATCAGCTGGACAAGTATATGATGTTGAAGCGGATGAAGCAGCTAAGATTATTATCAAAAAATTAAAAGAGAAATTCATTATATAGTTATTAAGGAGGGAGTATCTTGAGTTTATCAGAATATAAAGGTGTATTTGTTTTTGCAGAACAAAGAGAAGGACAATTACAAAAAGTATCTCTAGAATTAGTGGGAAAAGGAAGAGAACTAGCAGATAAATTAGGAGTTAAAGTTACGGGTGTAGTTTTGGGAAAAGACATAAAGAATCTTGCTGATACACTTATACATTATGGTGCAGATGAGGTTATATATATAGATAATCCTGCTTTAGACATATATACTACTGAGCCATATACAAAAGCTTTAACAGAAGTAATAAATACTAAAAAACCAGAAGTGTTTTTAATAGGAGCTACTTCTATAGGTAGAGATTTGGCACCGAGAGTTTCTTCAAGAATTCATACTGGATTAACAGCGGATTGTACAATGTTGGATATTGATGAAGAGACTAATAATTTATTAATGACTAGACCTGCATTTGGTGGAAACATAATGGCAACTATTATATGTCCTGAGCATAGACCTCAAATGTCTACAGTAAGACCTGGAGTTATGCCACTATGTGAAAAGGATGAAACAAGGACAGGAAAGATAGAAGAATTAGTAGTTGAATTTACAAAAGAAGATTGTAACATAGAAATTTTAGAAGTTGTAAAAGAGACAAAAGAAAAAATTAATATAGAAGAAGCAAAAGTACTTGTATCAGGTGGTAGAGGTATGGGTAAAGCGGAAAGCTTTGACTTGATAAAAGGATTAGCAGATGAATTAGATGGACAAGTAGCAGCTTCTCGTGCGGTTGTAGATGCAGGTTGGATAGATAGAAATCATCAGGTTGGACAAACTGGTAAAACAGTAAGACCAGATTTATACTTTGCTTGTGGTATTTCAGGAGCTATTCAACATTTAGCCGGCATGGAAGAATCAGAATTTATTGTTGCTATCAACAAGGATGTTGGAGCACCAATATTTGAAGTATCTGATGTTGGAATTGTAGGAGATGTAAACAAAGTTATTCCTGCTTTAATTAATGGATTAGCAACAGCTAAGGATAATAAATAATAATAGTAATTTAATAATAAATAGCAGCTAGTGGATTGATATGATACTTCCAAAGT
>NZ_LOHE01000007.1 GCF_001559865.1 Abyssisolibacter fermentans | reverse complement strand
TTGTATTTCACTCATCTTATGGCGCCCTAGTTACTTTTTGAATTGTAGTAGCAGTTATTATTACTATTTTATAGTGACTAGTTATTTTTTTGTAGTTCAAAGTAACTGCTGCGTTAAGTAGAGAACCCAAATCTATGATTTGGTGTGAATCACTTACTCCTAAGAACGAAGTGAGTAGTGAGTTACATTAATTAGAACCCAAATCTATGATTTGGTGTGAATCACTTACTCCTAAGAACGAAGTGAGTAGTGAGTTACATTAATTAGAACCCAAATCTATGATTTGGTGTGAATCACTTACTCCTAAGAACGAAGTGAGTAGTGAGTTACATTAATTAGAACCCAAATCTATGATTTGGTGTGAATCACTTACTCCTAGGAATGAAGTGAGTAGTGAGTTACATTAATTAGAACCCAAATCTATGATTTGGTGTGAATCACTTACTCCTAGGAACGAAGTGAGTAGTGAGTTACATTAATTAGAACCCAAATCTATGATTTGGTGTGAGTCACTTACTCCTAGGAATGTTAGTGAGTAGGAGTTTCCTTATTATTTTTAGTTCAATCACGTACGAAAGTACGCTCATTCGCTAAAATATTTTGGTACCTTGCATTTTACTCATTCTAAAGCGTCTAGTAGTTTTTTGGTTAATTGTGCTATTTACTTCTAAGAGTTATAAATTTCAGGTCATTTAATAAAGAGTTGACGCTTACGTTATTATATCTTTTGTTTTTTTGTGCATAAAAAAACTCTTAAATGTTTGTAAGAGAGTCTATCTTAAATCTTTGAGTATTTGTTTCCAATCTTTAGGAAACCCCATAAGGCTTAAATCCACTATATCATATTGTTCAACTAAAGCTATAAATCTAGTAATAAAATAATCCCAGTCCTTTTCACCTGTAAGCAATCTTCCAATTATATATACAATTGCAAATATGCTATCATTGTTTATACCTCTTTTTTTATCTTTTCTAAACAACTTAGGAGTTATTTCTAAATTTCTATTATATATTCTTCCATAATGAGCACATATATTTCTGAAAGTTGAAATTGCATGTAACCAAGTTCTAATATATTCACCTTTTGTATTATAATATTCACTGGCTATCTTATTTTGGTCTTCATCCTTTAGATTACTATATATTTTTGATAATAGTCCAAAAGAGCTTACTTCAACTACTACCCAAATCGGAAACATTTCATTGTATTTAAGCTTATAGTGATTAATAAATAATTCATTACTGCGTTTTATTTGTAGTACTTGTAACATACTATCATGATGTTTTTTACTTTTAAACATCGCATGTTCTAATATATCCAAGAGCTCCATACTGATGTGCAATTAAATAAGCTATACGTGTTCTAAAAGCAACTTCTATAGATTCTAACGTAGACATCAAAAGATTTCTAAATTTTTTATCGAATTCATAAAGGTTGTAAATATCTTCAATGGAAGTCCCTTCATAAAACTTATCATCTTTTTTATATATTAACATATACGCACTTAATCTATAGTAATTAACTTTTTTCAAGATTTGAATAGCCTTTTTATCATCCTCTTTAGAAGTCCTCTTGATTTCAAAAGTTGCGCTTGTTCTTCAAATGTAGTAGTTTTTTTTAATTTATTATCTTCTACTGACTCCATAAAAATATCTCCATAAATAAAAAAGTCCCACCCTGGTCCGCATACTAGAGAGGCGTGATGAGCTTTGTTACTATTGTAATATACTAATCAGCATGGAATGTCAATAAAACTCAATAATAATTCCACGGCAGTCGCATGCAATTTAATGCTAATTAAAATTTTGTTTAAAATCTTTAAAAAATATCGTTGTACTATTTAAATATGTGATATGACTTTTGTTTTGGAAATGTACCTATTAATTCATATTTTTATAGGTATGACAAATAAAATTGTATAATTTTAATAGCCATTTTATCCTACATGAAGTCATGAAATGAATATATAGTCTGAATTACTTCAATGCTTGAAAACAAGCCAACATATAAGAGTGGTTATAGAAGATTAAACCACTGTTTCGACTGAATTTAACGAATTAAATTAAAAAAGTTTTAAAATAGTGTTGACGAAAGATTAAAATTCTGCTATACTATCACTTGTCGCCAAAAAAATGAAAAGAAAAAAAGTAGCTCGGCAAACGGGTTGAAGAAAAAACTTTTCGAAAAAAGGGTTGACAAAAAGCAATAAACATGATAAACTTATAAAAGTCGGCAACAGAAAAAAAGTTGACGAAAGATGGTATAGAACCTTGAAAATTGAA
>NZ_LOHE01000006.1 GCF_001559865.1 Abyssisolibacter fermentans | reverse complement strand
GTTAATAACTTCAGGTTAATTATATAGGCATTATATCTATCTGTCAAGTTTTATTTTCTATAACTTTTCCAATTTAATTAAACACTTCTTCATCATATAAAGTCCCTCTTTATCAATACGGTTAAATTCTTTTATTGAACGTACAAATTCTGCTAATGCCATGTGATACAACCGGTGTTTATAATATATTTTGCCTAATTTTAATAGAACATCAGTATTATCTAAAAAATCAATAATATATAAACATTTTTCAAATATATCACTCTCAGCAGTTAATAATATTTTTTCTATAAGTGAAAAAATCTCATCATAAATATCATATGTCTTTTTTTGTAATTCTTTCAATATTTTATTCGTTATTTTAGTATTTCGATCAAATACACTGTTTATTAATAATCTATATATTAGTGATTTATCTGTGTAATTAAAGCTTATTTTATATAATATTTCTTTAGCTCTTTCTATATTTTTTAAATATATTTGGCATAATATAATGTCAAACTGTATATCTCTAAAATATTTTTCCTGCTTTATAGAATTAAAAACATCTATTGCTTTATCATACTTCTTCATTCCCATAAAGATTTGACCTTTTAGATAATTAGCTTTTTCACTTCTATCATTTACTCTTGATAGTAATTCATAAGCTTCTTTATACTTTTTTAATTTAATTAATATTTCAACTAAATCATATTGCACATTTTGCTTTGATTTATATTGTTTTAAATCTAATATAGATTCTTCTATAAAACCTAAATCTTTATCATTTATTAGTAAAATATCAACAATTTTATTGTAAGGTTTAGTATATCTAGGATTTATCTTGACAGCTTCTATATAATATTTATAAGCTTTTTTATAGTATTCTTCCTCATAATTTATTTCACCTAAATAATAAAAAGCTAAATAGTCAGAACATCCCACTTTTTGATATATATCATTGGAAGTTTTACTTAATTCTAAACAGTTCTCAAACATATCTTTAGCCTTCAACAATTCATACAGTTTCATATATAATAAACCTTTAATATAATACATACCTGAAAGATTTGGATATAATTTAATTGCTTCATTTGATAACTTATAAGCATGTGTATACATACCTAATTCTATATAACACAAACAAGATCTATATAATAAAGTAGGACTAATATTAGCTTCTCTATCAAAAACTCTTAATAATTGTATATAATATTCTAATGCTTTGTCGTATTTTCCTAAATAGAAGTATTCGCTCCCATCTTTAAAATATTCCATTTTGGTTTTGTTATCTGTTTCAATAAAACTTGTTTTAGGTTTTTCATTAGAGAATATTATTCTTATATATGGATAAAATTTCATCTCATCACAATCTTTACTGTAAAATGCAATTAAATTATCCCAGTTATTTTCATAAGATTTCAATTCTACTGTGAATTCTTTTTCGTTACTTGAAAGGCTAAACAATTTTGTTATATCTATCTTAATATATTGATCCAGTTGATCTTCAATTTCAAAATGTACATCTTCTAATTCTGTAGCTATTTGTGCATTTTTATAGGTTATTAAATTTTCTTCAAATGAATCGCTTAATCTTGTAATTTTATATTCTTTCTTTATTTCAGCATTATCATTTCTCATTACATAAATATTTAATTCTACCTTTTTTATTTCATTATTTGATGATAATATTGGAAGTTCAAATTGCAGATAGGATTTGTAAATACACTGTTTCATAAAAGTACCAATAAAGCAAATATAATACTCTCCAAAATTATCATCAGGCATATCGCTATTAACTGTTGCATCTTTAGTAGGATAAATAATTAGCTCTTTCATTTAATCACCCTTTATTTATCTATAACAGCACAATAAACTGCATATTATATTCTAACCTAGACTATTCATAGAAAATTATATACTATTTATATCGGTAGTTATATGAATAATCTAGGTCTAATTATTTATATCAATGTACTCTGACATACTATAAATACTTTTTATAAAATTAATGTTTATTATATTATATTTAGCAATAACTTAAAATGTTACTTACTGTAAATATAGTCAAGTTATGATGCCTAACTTAACTCTGTACAACCAGAATAATTCAGTTTGTTACTAAATTTAAAAGGAGTAAGTGAATTTTCACGTAATCATAAATTTATATTTCTGATCAAAGTCATAGTTTTACTATGCTTGTACAAAAGCGGCATACGCCGCGTTAACATTGATATCTCTATACTATATATTTGTTTATAAAAATATATCTATCAGCTATTTGTTGTAATTCTTTGAAGATTTGATATAGTCAAGCTTCGTAAGCTTTTCAATGAAACTACTCATTTATTTTCCTAATTCATTGATGTAGGATTTCTCTAAGAATCTTCTACGGCTCCGTAAAGAGCTTGTTTCCTTTGTTCTAATAAAAGCTTTGAGGAAACAAGCTCTTAAAATCGCTCTCCGAAGAAACCTTAGAGAAATCCTAGTTAGATATTGATTATATTTTTTTAGATGAGGATTAATTTTTAAGTAACTCTTATAATCTAATCTATAGTTTATCATTTACTAAACACTACCTAATCAAACCTTAAATAACTGCTAGAACAATATTCCAATAAAAAATTTACTAGGGCTCAATCTGAGGTTTCTTTGTAGGTGACTTTTAAGAAGTAATTTTTTCAATGCTTTTATTAAATGAAAAAAATTGCTTCTTTACAGGAACAGCAAAGATTCTCAGATTCGTGCCCCTCTCCATTTAGTAATGAATACCATTATGTAAAAACTTCTGACTCACAACGCTTGACCTTAAAGAAATAAACCATTATATCCTTTAGAAGCTACAAGACATTTTTTGTTCACGACATTGATGCCTATATTTTTTCATCTTCATATAATCAAAAAAATATAGGCATCTCCGAGTAAAAAAAATGTCTTGTAAAGCTTCAACACAAAAA
>NZ_LOHE01000005.1 GCF_001559865.1 Abyssisolibacter fermentans | reverse complement strand
ATTCCGAAATAAAAATAAATAAGTTAGAAGATCTTCATAAACTAAAACCACTTATGGAGGAAAATAATTTGAAAGTAAATAAAAGCCAAATAGCTAGAGAACTTGGTGTTGATCCACGTACAGTAAGTAAATATTTAAATGGATATATAAAGCCCACCACAAGAAATCGCAAATCAAAAATAGAAGTTTTTGAACCTATTATCAAAGAACTTCTTGGTGAAAATTCAATCCAAGTATTTTATTATAAGCGTATTTTATGGCAGTATCTTAAAGATAATCATGGACTGGATTGCGCACAATCTTCGTTTAGGAGATACATTTCTAATCACTCAGAATTTAAAGAGTATTTTAATAATAGGAAAAAAGGACATATATCTAAGGCTACGCCTATGCGGTATGAAACAGGAAAAGGACAACAAGCACAATTAGATTGGAAGGAAAATATAGAATTTGTGTTATCTACAGGAGAAGTTATTAATATCAATATTTTTGTGTTAATTCTTTCATACTCTAGATTTAGAGTATACAGATTGTCTCTTGATAAAACACAAGATGTATTACTTTCTTTTCTAGATCAGTCATTTGAATCGTTTGGAGGAGTTCCCCAGGAAGTGTTAACAGACAATATGAAGACTGTTATGGATGAAGCTAGAACTAATTATTCTAAGGGAAAAGTAAATAATAAATTTCAACAGTTTGCAGATGATTATGGTTTTAAAGTTTGTCCCTGCGTAGCAGGAAGACCCAATACAAAAGCTAAAGTTGAAGCTCCTATGAAATTATTAGATGAAATAAGAGCTTATAATGGAACATTAAATTATGAAGAACTACATAAGCTTGTTGCAGATTTAAATAATAGAATTAATAGTACATGCCATACATCAACAGGTAAAATACCAATATTACATTTAAAAAAAGAAAAAGATTTCTTATCCGAACTGCCTAAAGATCAAATAAGAAATCATTATAAAATAATCACCACTACTGTTAAAGTAAATCGTCAGAGTATGATTTCATATAAATCAAACCAATATTCTGTACCCCCAGAATATATAGACAAAAGACTAAAACTTCAAGTATATGATGATCAACTACATGTGTATTATAACACAAATTTAGTTACTATTCATAGAATACAAAATCAAAAACTAAATTATCATGCTGAACATTATATTGAAATTAGTGCTTTAACATTTAATCTGAATTCATATGAAATGAATGAAATAGCTAAAAATAATTTGAAAATGATAGGAGAAGTATATCAAAATGAATAGTACATATACACAACTTATAAATAATTTAGAATATTTAAAAATGAAGCAAATGATTAATCATTTAGACGAAGTTATTGATTTTACAACTAAAAATAATTTATCTTTTGTTGATGCGCTTATTAAGCTTACAGCCCATGAAATTGACTATAAAGAAGCAAATATGATTAAATCTATGGTTAAAGTTGGAGCTTTTCCACATCAAAAAGAAATTAAAGACTTTGACTTTAATTTTCAACCTAGCATTAATAAAGATGAAATATTAGATTTTTTAACATTACGATTTTTAGATGCACAAGAAAATATTGTATTTTTAGGATCTAGTGGAGTGGGAAAAACACATCTTGCAACTTCTATTGGCATCGCAGCAGCCAAGCGTCGATGTAGCACCTATTTTATCAAATGTCATGATTTATTACAGCAACTAAAACGTGCAAAATTGGAAAATCGATTAGATTCTAGACTTAAGCATTTTACTAAGTATAAGCTGTTAATAATAGATGAATTAGGCTATCTGCCAATAGAGAAGGATGATTCTAAATTATTCTTTCAGCTTATCGATATGCGATATGAGAAAAAAAGCACAATATTAACAACTAATATAAATTTTAATGCTTGGGATGATGTTTTCTATGATCCAGTTATTGCAAATGCTATCTTGGATAGGGTTTTACATCATGCTCATGTTGTTTCCATTAACGGAAAATCATATCGTTTAAAGAATCATTTTAAGCAAGATGATGAGTAAAAAACTACATTCTTAAATGATCAAAAAGTTACATTTTTAACTTGACATTTATA
>NZ_LOHE01000004.1 GCF_001559865.1 Abyssisolibacter fermentans | reverse complement strand
TTTCTCATGACTAATCACGTACGCTAAGTACGCTCATAGTCATAGAAATTTAATTCCTTGTATTTAGAGCATTTTACTAAAATTTTAGGCGATGTACTGTTCAATTTTGAAGGTTTTAATACCTTTTTTGTGGGGGTGTAGCTCAGTTGGGAGAGCACCTGCCTTGCAAGCAGGGGGTCAGGAGTTCGAATCTCCTCATCTCCACCATGAAATGTTAAACTCCGGCGTTATTAAATTTATTCATGACTAATCACGTACGTTAGTACGCTCATATCCATGAAAAATTCAATGCCTTGGATTTTAAGCATTTTGATGAAATGATGAATTTCTGCGTTATCAAATTTATCATGACTACTCACGTACGTTTTGTACGCTTCGTATCCATGAAAAATTTAATGCCTTGGACTTCAAACATTTTGCTATGAAATGATGGGTTTTGTGTTATTGAACTTCAAACATTTCATCCAAAAAGGGAATTTTGTTATTTTAAAATTCCTTCGTACCTTGAAAACTACACAGAAATTACTCCAATATAAAATACAACTCACCGGTTGTATAAAAATTAGAGTTTCTTTAATCAAATTAGA
>NZ_LOHE01000003.1 GCF_001559865.1 Abyssisolibacter fermentans | reverse complement strand
ATTCTTATTGTATCATTTATACGTAGGATTCACTAAACACTCCTAACCTTTACTTTCGAGTTCCACTCTATCCTCCGTTAGGCAGTCCCTTTCGGGTTGGCAGCTTTCAAACATGAATTGCCCTCTTAACAACTCTTATTAACTTATTGTCAAGTCCTTCCCTTACCTAAACTTTCGAAAAGGCTCATACGTACTATGACTTGAATGTTCAGCTATACCTCTCGGTATAGGTTACTGAGTGAGAAAGTTCATTCTCATGCAAAGCATATCATTCAGATCTCCCTAGGTAAGGTGCAACAACTTTCATCCCATGTAACCGCTGTATCTACTGTATGGAGTTCGGGCAGTATTGGACTTTGCTTTGTTTAGTAATCTAATCCGCTCCAAGTCAGCCTCTTATACAGTTTCTGTTCCGTCGATTCGGGATTTTGCCTTCAACTTCCTTCAGATTCCACCTCACGATAGACACCCTTGTCTTTAGCTAACAGTTCCTACTGCCAAGCCTGTAATGGACTTTCACCACCAAGTTGTTGCCCATGCTGGGCGCACTAAAAAGAGAACACAAGCAGAAATGCCATGTCCTCTTATACATTCGATTTTAATTTTGTTAAACTTGCACTTTTATTTTTCCCGGTATTCAGCATAATGTTCACTTAATACATATTCAATAACCCAAATTTTGGGGATCATATAGGTATTGCGAATGTAAAAATGCTTTACATGGTTTCCACGTAAAAGTTTTCGTGCTGTACTATCAGCAATTCCACCTAACATAGATCTAAATTCATCCAGAGTAACTACGTCAAGATATGGCTCAAAAATTTGCTCATAATATTCTTCATTTCTCACAGACAGTCATCAGCTCCTAAATTATTACTTATCAGTGGTAGGAGTAACTGTTACAAAAAAGTATTGATTGATATTAATAATGGTGTTGCAGAAGGTAAACCTGTTATTCACCCCTCCAATATCCCTCCAACGTACAAAATTTATCTCAAAATTGGTTTTTTATTTAAACTTTGAAACGATGAGATATCGGGAGGTTAAAGTGCTTCAAATGCCCATTTTACAAGGCTTTAAGCGGTCTGTAACTTCCAATGAAGTAGAGTAATTTCTTGATAGTTCCAAATGTTTTGCAAAACTCAAAATCCGTTGTCCGTGAGGGCGTGTGGGTTCGAGTCCCACCACCGGCACCATTAAAAAGGGGCTGTCGGAAAATAGTAAATTTCAGCCCCTTAAATAGAATTTAAATAAAATCGCTAGATTGAAAGACTTATTAAATCCTTTTTTAATCTAGTGGTTTTATTTTTAATATACGTATTCTAATTTTGGGTATAACAAAAAAAGGTATTAAATATTTTATAAGCAATTTTTTGTTATGCTAGTTTTTCTACCTTTTCACTCTCATATTTCTTGATTTTCCCATGTTTAAATCTATGATATTTATTTATGTTACGCCCTATTGCATAAAGCATAAATTCTTTATAGACTTTTTCTGAAGATCTATAATTGAATCGTCTAAATTTATTATTCTCTTTTATGTCTCCAAAATGACCCTCTGTTTGAATTGACCGTATTTGCCTGTTTATTATACCCTGTTCACTTTGGATATTTTTATGAGATTCATTCTTCAAATTCTCCCAAATTTCATTCACTCTCATAGTTTTATTTTTATTTGCATGCTTATTATATTTATAAAGACATTTAGGTTTTAAGCTGCAACCACTACAATTGCTACAAGCATATACTTCAAAAGTTCTTTTTATATTTCCTTGTTTTCTTGACTCTGTCCCCTTATGGATTAGCTTTCTACCATCAACACATATATAATAAGGTGTTGCTTCATCAGTACATTTTCTCATATTTTTCCTATGTCATTATAATAGGCTCTTGTTTCATCTTTTCATGAACTTGTAATTTTATATAGCTTTTTATTGAATTCTCTTTTAGATAAAGTAGATTTTGTTCACTACTATATCCACTATCTGCTGTAACTTCTTTTGGGTTACACCCTAATGA